>CAYGQN010000163.1:1806-9016 GCA_964351795.1 uncultured Gammaproteobacteria bacterium | reverse complement strand
CCACTTGCCCTGGCCGTAGTGCAGCAGCCCGGCGGCGCCGAAGCGCTGCCGCAGCCGCCGCAGCAGGTCCTCGGCGAGGCTGCGCTTGTGCGCGCCCAGGGCTTCGGTGTTCCACTGCGCGCCGTCGCGGTCGTCGATGGACACGAAGGTCGGCTCGCCGCCCTGGGTCAGGCGCACATCGGCGCCCTGCAGCCGGGCGTCCACGCGATCGCCGAGCGCCAGCACGGCGTCCCAGGCGGCGTCATCGAAGGGCATCGTGACGCGTGGATCCTCGTGAATGCGCTCGACCGAGTTCAGGAAGCGGAATTCCACCTCGCAGGGATCCGTGGCGCCGACGATGGCCGCCGCGCTTTCCGGGTCCGGTGTGCAGGCCAGCGGGATGTGCCCTTCGGCAGCGAACAGGCCCGAGGTCGGATCCATGCCCACCCAGCCCGCGCCGGGGATGTATACCTCGGCCCAGGCGTGCAGATCGGTGAAGTCCTGCGTGGGGCCGGCCGGGCCGTCCACGGGCTTCTGGTCGGCGGTGAGCTGGACCAGGTAGCCGGAGACGAATCGCGCCGCCAGGCCGAGGTGACGCAGGATCTGCACCAGCAGCCAGCCGCTGTCGCGGCAGGAGCCCAGCGCCTTTTCCAGCGTCTGCTCGCAGGTCTGCACCCCCGGTTCCATGCGCACGGTGTAAGCGATGTCCTGCTGCAGGCGCTGGTTCAGCGCCACCAGGAAGTCGATGGTCTGGCGCGGCTCGCGTGGCACCCCGGCCAGCCAGGTCTCGAGCAATGCACCGCGCTCGCGCACTTCCAGGTAGGGGGCAAGATCCTTGCGCAGGCGCTCCTCGTAGGTGAACGGGAACTGCTCGGCGGCTTCCTCGAGAAAGAAGTCGAAGGGGTTGATGACGCGCATCTCCGCCACCAGTTCCACGTCCAGCGTAAGCTGACGCGTGCGCTCCGGAAATACCAGCCGCGCCAGCCAGTTGCCGAACGGGTCCTGCTGCCAGTTGATGAAATGCCCGCGCGGTTCAACGGTCAGCGAGTAGGACAAAACCGGCGTGCGCGAATGTGGTGCAGGGCGCAGGCGCACGGTGTGCGGGGCCAGGCCGACGAGGCGGTCGAAGTGGTACTCGGTGCGGTGACGGATGGCGACGCGTATGCTCATCAGGGGCTCGGCAGGGAAGTAGCCTATCTATCTTACGCGGGTCGCGTTAGCATTGCTGGCACATCACCAACGCGCAAGTCCTGCATGGGCATCGACTGGAAAAACTACGATCCGAACGGTTTCTACGATGAACTGATCAGTTCGCCGGGCCATGCGCGCAAGCCCGCCCGCGCACTGGTGAAGTACCTTCGCAACCTCGCCGACGATGAACTTGCAGACCGCCGCCACGCCGCCGAACTGGCCATCAAGACCATGGGCATCAGCTTCACGGTCTACAGTGATGCCGGCAACATCGACCGCGACTGGCCCTACGACATCATCCCCCGCATCATTGCCCGCAGCGAATGGGACAGGGTGGCGCTCGGCCTGAAGCAGCGCCTCAAGGCCCTTAACTGCTTCATCGACGACATCTACAACGAGCAGCGCATCTTCGCCGACGGCATCATTCCGGCCGGGCTCATCCTGGAGTCAGGCAACTTCCGCAAGCAGTGTGTGGGCATGAAGCCGCGTGGCGGTGTGTGGGCACACATCTGCGGGTCAGACCTCATCCGCGACGCCGACGGGCGCTTCTACGTGCTGGAGGACAACCTGCGTGTGCCCTCGGGTGTGTCCTACATGCTCGAGAACCGCAAGATCACCAAGCGCGCGCTGCCGGAGATGTTCGCCGACTACAACATCGAGCACGTGGGCGACTACACCACGCAGCTGTTCGATACCCTGGCGGCCATCTCTCCGCGACCGGTGGAGTATCCGGAGATTGTCGTGCTGACGCCGGGCATCTACAACTCGGCCTATTTCGAGCACTCCTTCCTGGCCCAGCAGATGGGCGCCGAACTGGTCGAAGGCGGGGATCTCATGGTCGGCGATGACGACTGCGTGTACATGCGCACCGTCGCCGGGCCGGCCAGGGTGGATGTCATCTACCGGCGCATCGATGACCTGTTCCTCGACCCGGATGCCTTCAATTCCGATTCCGTGCTCGGGATCGCCGGCCTGATGCGCGCCTGGCGCAAGGGCAACGTGGGCCTGGCCAACGCGCCCGGTGCCGGCGTTGCCGACGACAAGGTCGTGTACACCTACGTGCCGCAGATCATCCGTTACTACCTCGGCGAGGAGGCCATACTGCCCAATGTGCCGAGCTTCGTCTGCAGTGACGAGGCCCAGCGCAAGCATGTGCTGGCCAACCTCGACAAGCTGGTTATCAAGCCGGCCAACGAGTCCGGCGGCTACGGCATGCTCATCGGTCCCAAGGCCAGCAAGCGGCAGCTTGCCGAGTTCGCCGGACGTATTCGCAAGAATCCGCGCAACTACATGGCGCAACCACTCATCGACCTGTCCACCGCGCCGACGCTGTTCGACCACGGGGTTGAGCCACGCCACATCGATCTCCGCCCCTTCACCCTGCAGGGCACGGATCTGTACACCACTGCGGGCGGCCTCACGCGGGTTGCCCTGGTAAAGGGGTCCTTCGTCGTCAATTCCTCCCAGGGCGGCGGCAGCAAGGACACCTGGATCGTTTCCTGAAGGAGACCGGGATGCTGTCACGAGTCGCAGAACGCGCCTACTGGCTTGGCCGCTACATGGAGCGCGCCGAGAATACCGCGCGCATCATCGACGTCATGTCGAACCTGCTGCTGGACCTGCCACGCAACACGCGCTATGGCTGGGGTGCGCTGGTGGATATCGCCGGCGCCAACGAGGAGTTCTATGATCGCTTCGAACAGGTCGACGAACGCACCGTGGCGCGCTACCTGCTGAACGATCGCCTCAGTTCGGTGTCGGTTGTCACCGCCCTGAACTTTGCCCGCGAGAATGCGCGCACGACGCGCGAGATCATCCCCATCGAGGCATGGGAGCGAATCAATTCGCTGTACCTGCGCGCGGTGGAGTTCGGCGGCGGGCAGCTAACCAGGCGCAAGCGCGACGATTTCGTGCGCATGGTCATCGGTGGTTGTCATGCGCTCACCGGGCTGTTGATGGGGTCGATGCGCCATGACGATGCCTTCTACTTCATTCGTGTGGGCCGCAATCTCGAGCGCGCCGACATGACCACCCGCATCGTCGATGTTGGCACGGCCAACCTGTTCGACGGCAGCGAGGACAGCAGCCATGACGAGGATGGCGACCCGCTGACCAACGTGTTGTGGATGAGCATCCTGCGTTCGCTCAATGCCTACCAGGCCTACCGCCAGCACGTTCAGGATCGCGTCAATGCCGAAGACGTGGTGAGCTTTCTCCTGCAGGACGAGAAGTTCCCGCGCACGGTGGTGCAGTGCCTGGGTTCGATGGAGAAATGCGCGCGCGCCCTGCCTGAGCCGGATGCGGTGATTCGCAGCGCGCAGACGGCCCGCCGGCGCACCCTGGAGGCCGACATCTCGCAGATCATCGGCAGCCAGCTGCACGAGTTCATCGATGGCCTGCAGCTGATGATCGGGTCCATCCACAACCAGATTGCCGAGACCTGGTTCCTGCCGTCCTCGACGGCGGACTGAGCATGCCGGGCCGGGTACCAGGGGCCTGCCGCGGGCCGGCCTGAGCGATGCGACGATTCCACTGCGGCTGCGGAGCCGAGGTCTTCTACGAAAACACCCTGTGCGGGAACTGCGGTGGCCTGCTCGGCTTCGAGCCCGTGGGCTTCACCATGCTGCGCGCGCGCGCCGGCGCCGATTCCCTGCTGTATGCCGATGACGGGCGCAGCTTCCATTACTGCGTCAACGGCCGTGATTACGGGACCTGCAACTGGCTGCTGGGCGCGGACACCGGCCTGTCGTGGTGCCTGTCCTGCTCGCTGAATGAAACCATCCCGACGCTGGATCAACCCGGCCGGCTGGAGTGGTGGGCCGAGCTGGAGTCGGCCAAGCGGCGCCTGCTGTACACGCTGCTGGACCTGGGGCTGCCGGTGGTGGCGCGCGCCGGCGATGCCGATGGCGGCTTCGGTTTCGCCTTCCTTGAAGACCGGCGCAGCAATCCCACCGTCGAGCTGGAACATGTGCTCACCGGCTACGCGAGCGGTCTCATCACGGTGAACCTGCTGGAGGCGCACAGCCCCAGCCGGGAGCTGGCGCGCGTCAACCTGGGCGAGCAGTACCGCACCCTGCTGGGCCACTTCCGTCACGAGGTCGGCCATTACTACTTCGAGCAGCTGGTGGCAGGCACTGCCCTGCACGGGGAGTTCCGGGCGCTGTTCGGTGACGAGAGCGCCGATTACGCGGCGGCGTTGCAGGCCTATTACCGCCAGGATCCGGATGCCGCCTGGGACGAGTCCTTCATCAGCCGCTACGCCCAGGCCCATCCGCTGGAGGACTGGGCCGAGGTGTGGGCGCACTACCTGCACATGTACGACACCCTGCAGACGGCCGAGCAGTACGGGCTGGCAACAGTCACCCAGGGCAGTGATTTCGATACGCGCTGGCAGCAGTGGGCGCAGGTGACGGTGGCCTTGAACGAACTCAACCGCAGCATGGGGCTGCGCGATGCCTACCCGTTCATCATGTCAGATGCAACGCTCAGGAAACTTCGCTTTGTCCACCGCTTGATCGGTCCCAGGAAAACGCCCATGCAATAGGTGGCATCCCCTTGAATGCCTCCTTGATGTTGGTGTCCCAGCTGCGCTTGACCTGGCGCAGGTACTCGCTGTCCTCTTCGAAGCGATGATGATCGCCGGCGAGAAAGCTGTCGGTGTGGTAGATGAGCACCTCGATGGGCGGGCCCACCGTGATGTTGCTGCGCATGGTGGAGTCCATCGACACCAGCGCGCACAGCGCGGCCACGTCGAGGTCGGTATCGCGGGAGAGGATGCGATCGAGTATGGGTTTGCCGTACTTGCTCTCGCCGATCTGCAGGTAGGGCGTATCGTCCGAGGAGGTGATGTGGTTGCCTTCCGGGTAGATCATGTGGATTTCGGGCTCGTTGCCCCGGATCTGCCCACCAAGGACGAAACTCACCCCGAAGGCGCCGCCCTCGGCGTGCTTGGCCTGCTCGGCGCGGCTCAGCTCGCCGACGTAGTCGGCGGCGTCGGCGAGGCTGGTGACCGTGTTCAGGTTGCGCGCGGCGTTGTTCTTGATGTCGGTCTTCAGGTGCGAAACAACACTCTGCGTGGTACCGAGATTGCCGGCGCTGAGCAGCATGAACTGGCGTTCGCCATCCACGCCGAAACGATGCTGCTTGCTGTAGGTGCTGACGTGATCAACGCCTGCGTTGGTGCGGGAATCCGAGCAGTAGACAATGCCCGCTTTGACGCGGATGGCGCAGCAGTAAGTCATAAGGGGAGTGTCTCGGAAAGTCGTGCACAAGCGCGAAGCCGATTACAAGGCAATGGGTCCCGATCGTCAAGCCTGTGCCGGACAGGCTTGTAATAACGCGCAATTACAACCGCTTGAGACGATTGCGCGGCTGGCGGCGGGGCGTGCCGTGGTGCTTGATCGAACCCCACGGGCAGGCTATGCGGGCGGGTGGCAGCACCCTGGCCAGGCTGTATCATGGCGCTCGCATTGACAAAAAGAACACGCGCGGCGGCGCGGGGGAGAGCGGGATGATGGAATTCGGGATTGCGCTTGCACCGGCGGCCGACAGTGCCGCGGTGGTGAAACGCGCCGAGGAGCTCGGTTTTTCCTGGGCCTGGTTCTACGACACGCAGTTGCTGTGCGCCGACGTGTTCGTGGCGATGGCCACGGCCGCGCAGGCGACCACGCGCATCCGGCTTGCCACCGGTGTGCTGATTCCGTCCAATCGCATTGCGCCGGTGGCCGCCAATGCCGTGGCGTCCATCAACCGCCTCGCACCGGGGCGCGTCGTGTGTGGCGTGGGCACCGGCTTCACCGGCCGGCGCACGATGGGCCTGAATGCCATGAAACTCGCCGACCTGCGCGAGTACTGCAACATCATGCAGGCCATGTGGCGTGGCGAAACCGTCGCCTGCGAGCTGGAGGGCGAGCCGCGCAAGCTGCGCTTCCTCAACCCCGAGGCAGGCTGCATCAACATCGACGACAGCATGCCCCTGCACATGTCCGCCTTCGGCCCGAAGGCGCGGGCCATGACGGCCGAGCTGGCCGCGGGCTGGTGCAACTTCATGGTGTCGCCGGACGTCACCAGCGCGCTGGAAGCCATGCAGGGCAGCTGGCGCGAGGCGGGTCGCAAACCTGAAGCGCTGTACTCCACCTGTTTTGCGCTTGGCTGTGTGCTCGACGAGGGCGAGGCTGCCGACAGCGAGCGCGCGATGGCGCAGGCCGGCCCGGTGGCCGCGGTCGCCCTGCACTGGCTTGTGGAGGACGGCCGCCGCGAGCACGTGCCCGAGCCCCTCCTGCCCCTGTACGATGAATACCGGAAAATCTATGCCACGTATCCCGCCGATGCGAAGTACCTGGACCTGCATCGCGGCCACCTGATGTTCGTGCGCGAGGACGAACGGGCCCTGATCGGCCCGGAGCTGATCCGCTCCACCAGCCTCACCGGCACCGCCGCCGAACTGCGCGAGCGCGTGGCCGGCATGGAGGCTGCCGGCTATTCGCAGCTCGCACTGCAGCTGGTGCCCGGCCAGGAACACGCCATCGAGGACTGGGCGCGGGTATTCGAACTCAACGGCTGAGCGCGCCCACAGGGCGCCGGGCCTGACCGGGCAGTGACGCCATCGCAGGGTATGCCGGCCCCGGACCGCGCGGGCCCGGCTCGCCGTAGGGCGCCGCGCCCGGCCAATCAACCGCAGGAGGAATGCACTGATGAAGGTGTCGAGCAAGCAACTGGTGGAACGGGCCGAGGCGGAAATCGAAACGCTGTCGGTGGAGGCGGCGAAAGCGCTGCTCGGCAGTGAAGACGTGCTTATCGTCGACCTGCGCGACGTGCGTGAACGCAAGCGCGAGGGCTGGATCCCCGGTTCCTTCCACATGCCCCGCGGCATGCTGGAGTTCTGGATCGACGACGAGAGCCCCTACTACAAGGCCGAGCAGTTCGGCCAGGGCAAGCGCATCGTCTTCCACTGCAACAAGGGCTGGCGCAGCGCGCTGGCCACGCAGACCGCGCAGATGATGGGCCTTGAGAACTGCTGCCAGATCGGCGGCGGGTTCGC
>CAYGQN010000163.1:0-1796 GCA_964351795.1 uncultured Gammaproteobacteria bacterium | reverse complement strand
GCGCCGGGCGGCAGCGTAGCGGCCTGCGGGCCGACTCCGGGACCGTATGCCCGGCTTCTGCCCCGGTGGTGGCTTGCCCGTTCGTCCATCGGGCTGGCCGGGCCACTGTCGCCGGCGCCGGCCCGCGCGGCATCGCTGCCCGGAGTGCCGCTCAGGGCGCCTGTGTCAGCAGGCCAACCGCATCACCCAGGCGGATCTCCCCGCCCCGGATCACCCGTGCGGTGAGCCCGCCATGGCCGCGCATCGCGTTGTAGCCGCCCGGGCCGAGGGTCTCCTCCATGCGCGAGCACGGATGGCAGTAACCGGTGGCCTCCAGCACGGCATCACCAATGCGGAACTGCCGCTTGTGCAGCGCCAGCAGGTTGATGCCGCTGACCACGATGTTCCGCCGCAGCAGCGCCCAGTCCACCTCGGTCAGGCCCAGCACGCCCGCCACCGCGGCCATGTGCTCGGCCTGGATCAGGGTCACCTGGCGTCGGCCGGAGCGGCCGGCGTAGCGATCACCGATGATGCCGCTGGCGGTATCGACGCTGATGCACTCGGGCGTGAGCAGCGGATCGCGGCGGCCGGGGCGCAGCCCCATCCACTCCACGCGCCCGCGCTGGGGCATGCTGTCGAGCAGTTCCTGCATGGTGGCGGGCATGGCGGTTGTCGGTGTCCCTGTCGCGCTGGCCGAATGTGCAGTGTAAGCCCTGCGGCGGGCGCTTCGAACCGCCGGGGTGGCCAGGGGGCCCGGCTTTGCCGATACTGGGGCGGCACCGGCGCGAGCGGTGTCTCCATTTGCCGGCGGCCCCGGGCCGCAGGGAGCGACGCTTTCCTCGACAGCCCCGCCCAGCGTGATGATGGCCCCGACCCTCGGCGTGCCTGCCCCCTGGCAGCGTCATGAGCGATGCCCCCGCCAGTGCGCCGCGCCGCGAACTCAACCCGCGCTCCATCCTCACCGGGGTGGTGCTGGGCGCGCTGCTCACGCCGTGCAACATCTACTCCGGCCTGAAGATCGGCTGGAGCTTCAACATGTCGATCACGGTGCTGCTGCTGGCCTGGGCCTTCTGGCGTCCGTTCACCCGCGGCCCGGGCCGCGCTGACTGGCAGCTGCACGAGAGCAACATCGCCCAGACCACCGCCTCGGCCGCCGCATCGATCATCTCCGGCGGCCTGGTCGCTCCCATCCCCGCCTACCTGTTGCTGACCGGGCAGACCCTGCACTGGGCGGCGATGAGTGCCTGGGTGTTCAGCGTGAGCTTCCTCGGGATCTGGGTGGCCTGGTACGTGCGCCCGGCAATGATCGGCTCGGCCGGGCTGGCCTTCCCGGCCGGCGTGGCCACGGCCGAGACCATGCGCGACCTGTTCGCCGAGGGCCGGGAGGCGCTGCTGCGGTTCCGGGCGCTGCTGGCCAGCCTGGTCGGGGCCGCGGGGCTGAAGCTCGTCGATGCCTTTGCCTGGACCATCCCGCGCTGGTCGCCGACCGAGCGGCTGTCGCAGCTGACCTTCAGTGCCGACCCGTCGCTGCTGCTGCTCGGCTTCGGCGCCATCATCGGCGTGCGTGCCGGTCTGTCGCTGCTGCTCGGCGCCGTGCTTGCCTGGGGCATCATCGGGCCGCGGCTGATCGCCGCCGGCATCGTGCCGGTGGACGCGTCGGCACCGGGCTGGTTCCAGCCGCTGGTGGAGTGGCTGATCTGGCCGGGCGTGGCGCTCATGGTCAGTGCCTCGCTGACCGCCTTTGCCGGGCGGCTGCCGGGCCTGCGCCTTGCCGGCGGCACGGGCGGGGCCGGCCCGCTGGCCGGGCTGGGCATCGC
>CAYGQN010000162.1:8564-9022 GCA_964351795.1 uncultured Gammaproteobacteria bacterium | reverse complement strand
GCATCCGGCACCCGAACGAACTCCACCAGGCCACGGAACACACCATAACCGACCAAGAAAGCACCGGAAACCAGGCCGCGGGCCCGCGGCCTGGACGACAGCCACCACAGGATGACGAACAGCAGCAGGCCCTCCAGCGCGGCCTGGTAGAGCTGGGAGGGATGTCGCGGCACGCCGCCGGCGAGCGGATCCCTGAAGACCATGGCCCAGGGCAGCGTCGAGGGCGCACCCCAGAGCTCGCCATTGATGAAATTGCCGATGCGCCCGCACATCAGGCCCAGCGGCACCACCGGCACCAGCCAGTCGGCCACGTCGAGGAAGGTCTTGCCCTCACGGCGGGCAAACCAGACGATGGCCACCATGACCCCGAGCAGGCCGCCGTGGAAACTCATGCCGCCTTCCCAGATGCGCAGCAGGCCCAGCGGGTCACGCAGATAGCTGCCGAACTGGTAGAACAG
>CAYGQN010000162.1:8040-8554 GCA_964351795.1 uncultured Gammaproteobacteria bacterium | reverse complement strand
TAGCCGACCCGCCCGCCCAGCACCACCCCGATGGCCGCGAAGAACACCAGGTCTGCCACCTGTTCGGCGCTCCAGTGCTCGCGCCGCGCGGCACGCCGGTGCAGCAGCCACCAGGCGCCGCCGATTCCCAGCACGTAGCTGATCCCGTACCAGCGCACGGCCAGTGGGCCGATGGCGATGGCAACAGGGTCGATGTCGGGGTGTGCAAGCATGAGCGCGGCGATTCTAACCCGCCAGCCATCATGGTGCGCGACGGCCCTACGGCCGAAGGCCTTCGAAACCACCCCGGCCGGATCGGTATACTGCCCGCCGGCCCGTATGCCGGCGGCCACGCCGCCAGAGTTCCCCTGTCATGCCAGAAACCGCCAACAAGCTCGGGGGCGAGACCAGCCCCTACCTGCTCCAGCATGCCGACAACCCCGTCCATTGGTACCCCTGGGGCGAGGAAGCACTCACTCTCGCGCGCGAGCTGAACCGGCCGATCCTGCTGTCCATCGGCTATTCAGCCTGTCAC
>CAYGQN010000162.1:0-8030 GCA_964351795.1 uncultured Gammaproteobacteria bacterium | reverse complement strand
AGGATGCGGCCACGGCCGCCCTGATGAACCGGCTGTGCGTGAACATCAAGGTGGACCGCGAGGAGCGCCCGGACCTCGACCGCATCTACCAGGCCGCGCATCACCTGCTCACCCGCCGCGGCGGTGGCTGGCCGCTGACCATGTTCCTGATGCCCGAAGATCACATGCCCTTCTTCGGCGGCACCTACTTCCCGCCCGAGGCCCGCCATGGCCTGCCCGGCTTCGCCGACATCCTGCAACGCGTGGCCGAGTACTTCGTCGAGCGCCGCGGCGACATCGACGAGCAGAACACCGCCATGGCCGAGGCTCTGGCCCACAACCTCGGCGGGCCGGCCCCGGCGCAGGATGAACCCGAGCCCGGCCCGCTGGCCCGCGGCCGCGAGGGCGCCGCCCAGGGCTTCGACCAGCGCTTCGGCGGCTTCGGCCAGCCGCCGAAGTTTCCGCATCCGCCGCTGCTCGAGCGCCTGCTCCAGCACTACGCCGCCAGCCGTCTTGACGGGGCTGCCGACGAGACCGCGCTGCGCATGGTGGTGCTGACCCTGGCTGCCATGGCCGGCGGCGGCCTGCAGGACCAGCTCGGTGGCGGCTTCTATCGCTATTCCACCGACAACGAATGGCTCATTCCGCACTTCGAGAAGATGCTCTACGACAACGGCGCCCTGCTCGGCCTGTACGCCGATGCCGAACGCCTGTTCCCCGGCCAGGGCTTCGGCCCGGTCGCCGCGGCCACCGCGCAGTGGCTGCTGGCGGAGATGCGCAGCGTCGGCGGCGGTTTCTGTGCCGCCCTGGACGCCGATTCGGGCAGCGGTGAAGGCGATTTCTACCTGTGGCGACGCGAGGAAGTGGAAGCCCTGCTCGACGCCGACACCGCCGCCGTGGTGCTGCCGCATTACGGCCTGGAGGGCAAACCCAACTTCGAGGGCCGCTGGCACCTGCATGTCAGCGAGTCGCTGAACGCGCTGGCGGACCGGCTCGGGCTGCCGACAGCGGAGGTGGCGGCGCGCCTGGAACGCGGCCGCGCCACCCTGCTGGCCGAGCGCGCCACGCGCGACCGGCCGGCCCGCGACGACAAGGTACTCACCGGCTGGAACGGGCTCGTAATCGGCGGCCTCGCCCGGGCGGCCGTGGCCCTGGACGCCCCGCACTTCAGCGAGGCCGCCGTCGAGGCGGTGAAGTTCCTGCGCGAAACGCACTGGCGTGACGGCCGCCTGCTGGCCACCAGCGTCGACGGTCACGCCAGCCTGCGCGCCTACCTGGACGACCACGCCTTCCTGCTGGCCAGCGTGCTGGAACTGCTGCAGGTGTACTGGCACGCGGACCTGCTGGACTTCGCCATCAGCCTGGCCGATGCGCTGCTGGCGGATTTCCAGGCCGATGACGGCGGTTTCTGGTTCACTGCCCACGATCACGAGCAACTGGTGCAGCGCACCCGCACCTTCGGCGACGATGCACTGCCGGCCGGCAACGGGGTTGCCGCCCGCGCCCTCGGCCGCCTCGGTCATCTGCTGGGCAATACCGACTACCTCACCGCCGCGGCGCGCACGCTCAGGGCCGGCTGGGAACCGCTCAGTGGCTTCCCGTCGGCCCACAATGCCATGCTGTCGGCGTTGGAGGATTACCTGTATCCGCCGGAGACCATCATCCTGCGCGGCGAACCGGCGGCGATGCAGCCATGGGCCGAGCGGGCGCGCCGTCACTACGCGCCGCGCCGCATGGTGCTCGCCATACCCGCCGATGAGCCCGCGAAGGCGCTGCCGGCCATGCTCGCCGCGCGCACGGCCGAAGGCCATGGCGTGACCGCCTGGGTGTGCCGCGGCCATCACTGCGAGGCACCGGAGACCGACTTCGCGGCCTTCGAAGCCGCGCTGGCCGCCGGCGAAGTACCGCCCATCGCCTGAGCGCAGTGGCAGGGGTGCCGGGCGGCTTGTACAAAGCCGGCCAGTCCCCGATCATCGCGCCTGCTCCAGCATCTCAGACCACACCGTAAGGGAGAAGCCAACGTCGTGGCCGCACTACTTGATACCGTCGATCCGGACGGCCTGCTCGAATACTCGGTGGTATTCACCGATCGCTCACTCAACCACATGTCCGCCGCTTTCCAGCGCGTGATGCGGGACATCTCCGCCACCCTCAAGGAGGTGTACGCGGCCGAGGCCGTCGCCATCGTTCCCGGCGGCGGCACCTACGCCATGGAGGCCGTTGCCCGCCAGCTCGCCCACGATCGCAAGGTCATGGTGCTGCGCAACGGCTGGTTCAGCTATCGCTGGAGCCAGATTTTCGAGATGGGCCGCATCCCCGCGCAGGAGATTGTCCTGAAGGCCCGCCGCAGCGATACGCACGAGCGGGCCCCCTACGCACCGGTCCCCATCGATGAAGTCGTGGCCCGGATCCGGGCCGAGCAACCGGCCCTCGTGTTCGCACCGCACGTGGAGACCTCCGCCGGCATGCTGCTGCCCGATGACTACCTGCGCGCGGTTGCCGCCGCGGTACACGAGTCGGGCGGCCTGTTCGTGCTGGACTGCGTCGCCTCCGGCACGCTGTGGGTGGACATGCAGGACATCGGCGTGGACGTGCTCATCAGCGCCCCGCAGAAGGGCTGGAGCGCCTCACCCTGTGCCGGCCTGGTCATGCTGAGCGCGGCGGCAAAGGCGCAGGTCGAGCAGACCAGCAGCTCCAGCTTTGCATGCGATCTGAAGAAGTGGCTGCAGATCATGCAGGCCTACGAGAACGGCGGTCATGCCTATCACGCCACCATGCCCACCGACGCGCTGGTGGTCTTCCGCCGGACCATGGAGGAGATGGCGGCGATCGGTTTCGATACGCTCAAGCGCCAGCAGGTCGAACTCGGCGCACGGATCCGCCGCGTGCTGGCCGATGCCGGCTATCACAGCGTCGCCGCACCGGGCTTCGAGGCGCCGGGCGTTGTCGTGTGCTACACGCAGGACAAGGCCGTTCACAACGGCACGAAGTTCCGCGAACAAGGCCTGCAGATAGCCGCCGGTGTGCCCTTGCAGATCGACGAGCCGGCGGATTTCCAGACCTTCCGCATCGGCCTGTTCGGAGTGGACAAGCTCGGCGATATCGACCGCACCGTCGAGCATTTCGCCAGGGCCGTCGCGGCGCTGTAGACGCCGGCCGGCCCCGTGGCCCGGAGTCTGTGACATTCGAAGGCCGTCGCGAGCGCGTCGAGCCGCGAGCGAGACAAGGCGTCTGTGGCGAAATCCAGGGAGTTTGCTGAAGCAGATGACCGCAGATTTCGCTACGGACAACGCAGTCCCGGCCGCTGACCGGGGCGCGCAGCCGGCGGGCGAGGAATTCACAGACTCTCAGACCAGCTGTTCGGACAGCGCGTCGACGGCCGCGGGGTTGGCCCGCGCCAGTGCCTGGCTCAGAAACCGGCCGGTGTAGGACTGCTCGCAATCGGCGACCTGCTCCGGCGTGCCGGCCACCAGGATGCGCCCGCCACCATCGCCGCCCTCCGGGCCGAGGTCGATGAGCCAGTCGGCGCACTTGATGACATCGAGGTTGTGCTCGATGACGATGACGGTGTTGCCATTGTCGCGCAGGCGCAGCAGCACCTTGAGCAGATGCGCGACATCCTCGAAGTGCAGGCCGGTGGTGGGCTCGTCGAGGATGTAGAGGTTCCTGCCCGTATCACGCTTGGACAACTCGCGCGCCAGCTTGACACGCTGCGCCTCGCCTCCGGACAGCGTGGTGGCGTTCTGCCCCAGACGCACGTAGCCCAGGCCGACTTCGATGAGCGTCTGCAGCTTGCCGGCCACCGCCGGCACGGCGTCGAACAGGGGCCGGGCCTCGTCCACGGTCATGTCCAGCACGTCGGCGATGGAGCAGCCCTTGTACAGCACCTCCAGGGTCTCGCGGTTGTAGCGCTTGCCATGGCAGACATCGCAGGCCACGTACACATCCGGCAGGAAATGCATCTCCACCTTGATGACGCCATCGCCCTCGCAGGACTCGCAGCGCCCGCCGCGCACGTTGAAGCTGAAGCGCCCGGCCTTGTAGCCGCGCGAGCGCGCTTCCTGGGTGGCGGCGAACAGGTCCCGGATCGGCCCGAACAGGCCGGCGTAGGTGGCCGGGTTGGAGCGCGGCGTGCGGCCAATCGGGCTCTGGTCGATGTCGATCACGCGCTCGAAATGCCCCAGCCCGTCGATACCCTCGCAGGGGCCGGCCTCCACGTGCGCGCCGTTGAGCTTCTGCGCCGCCAGCCGGTACAGGGTGTCGTTCACCAGGGTTGACTTGCCCGAGCCGGACACGCCGGTGACGCAGGTCATCAGGCCCACCGGAAACGCCGCGCTCACCGAGCGCAGGTTGTTGCCGCTGGCCCCGCGCACGGTCACGGTGAGTTGCTGGTCGAAAGGCTTGCGCCGCGCCGGCACCGGGATCTGGCGTCGGCCCGACAGGTATTGCCCGGTGAGCGAATCCGGGTTGCCGATAACCTCCGCGGGCGTGCCGCAGGCGATCACGCGCCCGCCGGCCAGGCCGGCGCCGGGCCCCATGTCGACGATGTAGTCAGCGGCACGGATGGCCTCCTCGTCGTGTTCCACCACGATCACGGTATTGCCGAGATCGCGCAGGTGCACCAGCGTTTCGATGAGGCGCTGGTTGTCGCGCTGATGCAGGCCGATGGAGGGCTCGTCAAGCACGTACATCACCCCGACCAGGCCGGCGCCGACCTGGCTGGCCAGGCGGATGCGCTGGGCTTCGCCACCGGACAGGGTATCGGCGCTGCGGTCCAGCGACAGGTAATCCAGCCCCACGTTCACGAGGAACCGCAGCCGCAGGCCGACCTCGCGCACGATACGCTCGGCAATCTCGCCGCGCCGGCCCGGCAGGGCCATGCCGGCAAACAGATCGCAGGCCTTGCCGACGGACAGCTTCGTCACGTCCGGCAGCCGCAGATCTCCCACGAAGACATTGCGTGCGGCGCGACCCAGCCGGGCCCCGTCGCAGGCCGGGCAGGGCTTGGTGCCGATGTAGCGGGCGAGGTCCTCGCGCACGGCATTGGACTCGGTTTCGCGATAGCGCCGCTGCATGTTCGGCAGCACACCCTCGAAGCTGTGCTTGCGGGTGTAGCTGCCGCCGCTGGCGCGGGTGTAATTGAAGGCGATGCGGGTGCTGCCGCTGCCGTTCAGGACCACGTCGCGCACTTTCGGCGGCAGTTCGTTGAAGGGTGTATCCAGGTCGAAATCGTAATGCGCGGCGAGCGCCTGGATCATCTGGAAATAGTAGGCGTTGCGCCGGTCCCAGCCGCGGATGGCGCCACCGGGCAGGCTCAGGCCCGGCTCCACCACAACGCGGTCCGGGTCGAAGAACTGGATCACGCCGAGGCCCGAGCACTCCTCGCAGGCGCCGCTGGGGCTGTTGAAGGAGAACAGCCGCGGCTCGAGTTCGCTGATGGAATAACCACAGCGGGCGCAGGCAAAGCGGCTGGAGAAGGTCACCGCGCTGGTACCGGCATCCATGTCGAGAATGTCCACCACGCCGTCGCTCAGCCCCAGCGCGGTTTCAATGGACTGGGCCAGGCGCGTCTCGATGTCTTCGCGGACCTTCAGCCGGTCGATGACGGCATCGATGTCGTGCTTCCTGGCGCGGTCGAGTTCCGGCAGTGCGTCGAGATCGAAGACCTCGCCATCGACCTGTGCACGCACGTAACCGTCGCGGCGCAGCTGCTCGAACACCGTGCGATGCTCGCCCTTGCGATCGCGCACCAGCGGCGCCAGCACCATGATGCGCGTGCCCTCGCCCATGGCCATGACCTGGTCGACCATCTGCGACACGCTCTGCGCCTCCAGCACGGTGCCGTGCTCCGGGCAACGCGGCTCCCCGGCACGGGCGAACAGCAGGCGCAGGTAGTCGTAGATTTCGGTGATGGTGCCCACCGTGGAACGCGGGTTGTGGGACGTGGACTTCTGTTCGATGGAGATCGCCGGGGACAGGCCCTCGATGTAGTCGACCTCCGGTTTGTCCATCACCGACAGGAACTGCCGCGCGTAGGCGGACAGCGATTCCACGTAACGACGCTGGCCCTCGGCGTAGATGGTGTCGAAGGCGAGCGAGGATTTCCCCGAGCCCGACAGGCCGGTCACCACCACGAGGCGGTCCCGCGGCAGGTCGACATCGACCCGCTTCAGGTTGTGCGTGGCCGCGCCACGAACCCGTATGAACCCGGTCATGTCTGCTCGTCCATTCAGAAAAACGCTCACGCGACTGCGTGCGCGAAAGGCAAACTGCTACTATAAGCGCAGACTGAACAGCCACGCAAAATGAAAACTGCCCCTTTCAGGGGCCCGACCCTGCCTGCATGAATGCCCTGGAACTTCGCGCAACGCTTGCGCTTGCCGCCGTGTTTTTCCTGCGCATGCTGGCGCTGTTCATGCTGTTGCCGGTACTGCCCCTGTATGCCGAGCACCTGCCCGGCGCCACGCCGCTGCTCATCGGCGTGGCCATGGGCGCCTACGGCGCTACCCAGGCCGTGCTGCAGATCCCGCTGGGGCGCCTGTCGGATCGCATCGGCCGCAAGCCGATCATCGTCGGCGGCCTGCTCGTATTCGCCGCCGGCAGCCTGCTCGCCTCCACTGCCGACAGCATCTGGAGCATCATCGTCGGCCGCCTGCTGCAGGGCGCCGGCGCCATCGCCTCCGCCGTGATGGCCTTCGCCGCGGATGTCACTGGTGAGGAAAACCGCACCAAGTCCATGGCCATCATCGGCGCCAGCATCGGCGTCGCCTTCCTGCTCGCCTTTGCGCTGGGGCCATTCCTGGCCGGCAGTTTCGACCTGCAGGGCGTGTTCATTGCCGCTGCGCTGATGGCCCTGGTCGGCATTGTTGCCCTGCTCTGGGGCACGCGCGGCATCAGCGGCAAGGCCACGGCCGCCGCCACCCAGGCCCTGCCGACCATGACCGTGCTCAGCCATCCGGCCCTGCTGCGCCTGGATTTCGGCATCTTCAGCCTGCACCTGGTGCTGACCGGCAGCTTCGTGGTGCTGCCGGTGCTGCTGCGGGATGTCACCGGGATCGCCCCGGCCGAGCATTGGCAAGTCTACCTCAGCGCCATGCTGGCGGCCGTGGCGCTGATGGTGCCGGCCGTGATGGTGGCCGATCGGCCACGCCTGGCGACACCCATCTACCTGGGTGCGATCGCCCTGCTCGGCGTCGGCCTGGGCCTGATCCGGCTCGGGGCGGACCACGGCATGCTGGCGGTCACGGCCGCCATGACACTGTACTTCGCGGCTTTCAACTTCCTGGAATCGAACCTGCCGGCGCGGGTTTCCAGGGCCGCCCCGGCAGAGGCCAAGGGCGCGGCGCTGGGGGCGTTCTCCACGGCGCAGTTCATCGGCATCTTCTGCGGCGGCGTGCTAGGCGGCTGGTTGCGGGGCAGCTTCAGCATGGGCGCGGCACTACTGGGCCTGGGCCTGTTGTGCCTGTTGTGGCTGGCCATCGCGGCCACCGACAGGCGCACCGGGTGAGCCACCGGTGGTGTAAACTGCGCGGGTAAATTGCCACAGCCGAATACAGGGGAGAGCACACATGGCCCGAGGGATTAACAAGGTGATTCTGGTAGGAAACCTGGGCGCCGATCCCGAGGTCCGCTACACCGCCGGCGGCAGCGCCGTCGCCAATCTGCGGGTGGCCACGGCCGAGAGCTGGAAAGACAAGCAGTCCGGGGAAATGCAGGAACGCACCGAATGGCACCGCGTGGTCCTGTTCGGGCGGCTGGGCGAAATCGCCGGCGAATACCTGAAGAAGGGCTCCCAGGTCTACCTGGAGGGCCGCCTGCAGACCCGCAAGTGGGAAGACCGCGACGGCAACGAGCGCTTCACCACGGAAATCGTGGCCAACGAGATGCAGATGCTCGGCGGTCGTGGTGGCGGTGGAGGCGGCGGCGGCAGTGCCAGCTACGACGATGCGCCCTCCGGCGGCGGCTAGCGATCGATATAGGGCGCTGGCAGCAGCGGCGGCGGCGGCGGCGGCGACGCCGGCGACTTCAACGACGACATCCCGTTCTGATCC
>CAYGQN010000161.1:5450-9070 GCA_964351795.1 uncultured Gammaproteobacteria bacterium | reverse complement strand
CGGCCAGCCCGGCCGCCAGGCGCACGGCCTCGTCCAGGCCGCCGGCCTGGTGTACCGGCACGCTCGCCTCGAACGCCGCCGCCAGGGCCGCGGCCTCCTCGCCGATGAGCACCGCCGCGCCGACGCGCCCGCGCGCCGCGTCCACCAGCGCCGTGTAGGCAGCGCCCTTGCCGACACCGCCGGCGATGAGCACCAGCGAACGATACTCGTCCAGGCCGGCGATGGCGGCGCAGGCAGCGCCGACGTTGGTGGCCTTGGAATCGTTGATCCAGTCCACCCCGCCGAGGCTGGCGATGAGCTGGCAGCGGTGTGCCAGCCCACGGAACTCCCGCAGCGCTGAAACCATGGCCGCCGCTGGCAGATCGATGCAGTAACCCAGCGCCACTGCCGCCAGGGCATTGGCAATATTGTGCCGGCCACGCAGGCCGGTCTCAGCGGTGGGCATCAGGGCTTGCCCGAAGGCGATGATCCATTCCTGCCCGTCGATGTCGGTGAGGCCGACCCCGGCATCGCAACCGCGCTCCAGGCTGAAGCCGATGCACTCGCGCCCGCGCCCGGCCATGGCCCGCACGATCGGATCGTCCAGGTTGATGACCACCTTGCCGGTGCCGTGGTAGATGCGCTGCTTGGCCGCGGCATAGCCGGTCATGCTGTCGTAACGGTCCAGGTGATCGGCGCTGAGGTTCAGTACAACCGCCGCAGCGGCATCCAGGCTCGTTGTGGTCTCGAGCTGGAAGCTCGACAGCTCGAGCACGAACAGCTCCGGCGGCGGCCCGGCCAGCAGTTCCAGGGCCGGCGTGCCCAGGTTGCCGCCCACGGCGACGCGGCGGCCGGCGGCAGTGCACATCGCACCGACCAGCGTGGTCACCGTGCTCTTGCCATTGGAGCCGGTGATCGCCACCACCGGCGCGGTGACGGCCCGGGCGAACAGTTCGATGTCACCGATGACGTCCCGGCCGGCGAGCGCGGCGGCGATGCGCGGGTCGGACACGGCAATACCCGGTGACACCACGACCGTGCCGGTGCGGGCCAGCAGGGCCGTGTCGAGCCCACCGGCGTGCACCGGCACCGTCGGCAGCTCGCGGCGCAGGGCCGCCAGGCAGGGGGGCGTCTCGCGCGAATCGGTCACGGCGATGCGCAGACCGCGTGCGCTCAGCCAGCGCGCGCAGCTCAGGCCGGTCACCCCGAGGCCGACGACCACGGCATCGTAGTCCGCGGCGGGCTGCACTGGTGTCTCGCGCATGCTCATGGCGGGCACACTCATCGGATCTTCAGGCTCGCCAGGCCGACCAGCACCAGGATCACGGTGATGATCCAGAAGCGCACGATCACCCGCGGCTCGGGCCAGCCCTTGAGTTCGAAGTGGTGGTGAATCGGCGCCATCTGGAAAATGCGCCGGCCGGTGAGCTTGAACGAGGCCACCTGGAGAATGACCGAGACGGTCTCCATGACGAACACGCCGCCCATGATGAACAGCACCAGTTCCTGGCGAACGACGATCGCCGTGATGCCAAGCGCGGCACCGAGGGCCAGCGAACCCATGTCGCCCATGAACACCTGGGCCGGGTAGGTGTTGAACCACAGAAAACCCAGGCCGGCGCCGACGATGGCACCGCAGAACACGCAGACCTCACCGACAGAGGCCACGTAGGGGATGCCGAGGTAGCGGGCGTGGTTGATGTTGCCCCCGGCATAGGCGAAAACGATCAGGGCGCCGGACACCAGCACGGTAGGCAGAATCGCCAGCCCGTCAAGGCCATCGGTCAGGTTGACGGCGTTACTGCTGCCGACAATGACGAAATAGGCCAGAACGATGAATACCCAGCCGAGTTCTATGGCGACGGTTTTCACGAACGGCAGGATGAGCTGCGTCTCCGTCGGGGATTCGGCGGTCACGTACAGACCCACGGCAACCGCCAGCGCGACCAGCGACTGCAGCGTGTATTTCAGCCTTGCCGACAGGCCGCGGCTGTTGGCACCCACCAGCTTGCGGTAATCATCGATGCAGCCGATTGCCCCGAAGGCGAGCGTGGTCAGCAGCACGATCCAGACGAAACGGTTGCTCAGATCCGACCACAACAGCGTGCTGACGCTGATGGAAATGAGGATCAGCACACCACCCATGGTCGGGGTGCCCGACTTGCTCAGGTGCGTCTGCGGCCCATCATCGCGCACGAACTGCCCGATCTTGTAGCGACCCAGCCGGCGGATGACCGCCGGGCCGATGAGCAGCGCGATGAACAGGGCAGTCAGGATGCCGAGAATGGTGCGCAGCGTGATGTACTGGAACACGTTGAATCCGCTGTAGTACTGCTGCAGGTACTCGGCGAGCCACATCAGCATGACAGGTTCTCCGCAAGCAGGGCTGCGACCACCTCGTCCATTGCCGCCGAGCGTGAGCCCTTGACCAGCACGGTGCAGCCGGGCGGGCATTCGCGCGCGATGAAGGCGGCCGCCGCGGCGTTGTCGGCCAGGGTGTGGCCACCAGCGCCGAAGGCCTCGGCCGCCAGGCCGGCCAGTTCACCGACGGCAACCAGGCCGTCCAGGCCAAGTGCACGGGCCTGTTCGCCGGCCTCGCGGTGATAGCGCGGGCCCGCCTCGCCCAGCTCGGCCATCGCGCCGAGCACCAGCCAGCGCTGGCCCGGGGCCTCGGCCAGCACGGCCATGGCGGCGCGCAGTGAACCGGGGTTGGCGTTGTAACTGTCATCGATGATGTTCAGCCCGGCGCGGCCCGCCCGGCGCTGGAGTCGACCGCCAACCGCCTGCATGGCCTCCAGCCCGGGGCGGCAATCGGCCGGCGTCATGCCGAGCGCCGTGCAGGCCGCGATACAGGCCGCGGTGTTCAGGGCGTTGTGCCGGCCCTGCAGGGGCAGTGCGATGTCGGTGCGGGTGGCGTCGAAATGGATGCGCAGCCGGCGGCCTCCGGCGGCCGTCGGGCCGAGGTCCTCGACGCGCACCTGTGCAGCTTCGGACACGCCGAAGGTCACTGTCCTGCGCGGCCCGGCAATCCCGCGCCAGTAATCGGCGTAGTCGTCATCGGCATTGATCACGGCGACGCCGTCGCTGCCGAGGCCAGCGTAGATCTCACCCTTGGCACGGGCGACGCCTTCGATGCTGCCGAAGCCCTCGACATGGGCCGGCGCGCAGCAGGTCACCAGCGCGATATCCGGCCGCGCCAGGCCGGCCAGGCTCGCAATCTCGCCGACGTGGTTGGCCCCCATCTCGATGACGGCTGCGTCGTAGTCGTGGCCAAGGCGGAACAGCGTCAGCGGCACGCCGAGATCGTTGTTCAGATTGCCGGACGTGGTCAGCACGCGGCGCCCGCGCCCGAGTATGGCGCCCAGCATCTCCTTGCAGGTGGTCTTGCCGTTGCTGCCGGTGATGCCGATCACCGGCAGGCTGAACTGTGCCCGCCAGTGGCCGGCGAGCCTGCCCATGGCGGCGCGGACATCATCGACCAGCAGCCTTGGCAGGCTGGCGCGGGCCTCGCGCTCGACCACGGCCGCGGCGGCCCCGGCCCCGGCTGCGCTGTCGAGCAGGTCATGGCCATCGACACGGTTGCCACGCAAGGCGAAGCACAGTTCACCGGCAGCAACGGCCAGACCCCCTGCAAGGAGATG
>CAYGQN010000161.1:1000-5440 GCA_964351795.1 uncultured Gammaproteobacteria bacterium | reverse complement strand
AACAGTTCAGCGGCAGCGAGACTGCGGGTGTCGATCCCGGCTCCGTGAAACAGCACATCGGCACCGAGCATCCGGGCGTGCAGCAGTTCGGCGGCGGCGCTGAGTTGCATCCGGATCACGGCCGGTACCTCCGCAAGGCCGCCGTGACCTGCGCGGCGTCACTGAAGGGCAGGCGCTCGCCGGCGATGTCCTGGTAGTTCTCGTGGCCCTTGCCGGCCAGCAGCACAGCGCCGCCCGGCGCACTGGCCTGGATGGCGGCGGGGATGGCCTCGGCGCGATCCGCGATGACACGCGTATCGGGATGCTCGCCAAGGCCGCTGCGAATCGCCTCGATGATCGCCAGCGGCGACTCGCTGCGCGGATTGTCGCTGGTGAGAATGACCCGATCCGCCCGCCGCGCCACGGCACCCATCTCGGCGCGCTTGCCGCGATCACGGTCGCCCCCACAGCCGAACACGCAGGTCACCGGCCGCCGGCCGGTCGCGATGACCGCTTCCAGGGCCGCGGCGAGGGCCGCGGGGGTATGCGCGTAATCCACGATCACCAGAGGCAGGGTCGCCGTGCCGCCGAAGCGCTCAAGACGGCCGGCCACCGGCGTCAGCGTCGCCGCCGCGCGCACGGCCGCGCTCATGTCCAGTTGCAGACCGTGGATGGTCGCCAGCGCCAGCGCGAGGTTGTCGATGTTGAACGCGCCCAGCAGCGGCGCGGCCACGTCCCAGTGCACCCCTGCCGCCTGCAGCCGGAAGCGCAGGCCGGCGTCGTCGACCCGGGCAGCCTCGATTCGCAGCTCCGTATCCGCTGTCCCCGGGGCAGCCGCACGGCCACGGCTCACGGCGATCCGGTGCACGCCCGGCGCGCATGCCGCCAGCATGGTCGGCGCCACGGGATCATCGGCGTTCACCACCGCCAGTTGCAGACCGGGCATGGCGAACAGGCGGGCCTTGGCCCCCGCATAGCTGTCGAGATCCCCGTGGTAGTCCAGGTGGTCGCGGCTGAGGTTCGTGAACACGGCCGCCCGCAGCGGCACGGCATCCAGGCGATGCTGGTGCAAGGCATGCGAGGAAGCCTCCATGGCCACGGCGCCGATGCCGCTGGCGCGGAAATCCGCCAGCAGGCGCTGCAGGGTGATCGCGTCGGGGGTGGTCAGCCCGAGCGATGGTTCCAGTGCGGCCGGCGGGCCGCTGCCGAGGGTTCCGATGACGGCGGCCGCACGACCGCTTGCCGCGGCAAGCAGCTGGGCGAGCATGTGCGTGACCGAGGTCTTGCCATTGGTGCCGGTCACGGCGGTGGTCAGCAGCGCCGCCCCCGGCTCGCCGTAGAACCGCGCCGCGATCTCACCGACATGCTGCGACAGGCCGGGCACGGCAATGGCCGGCACCGGCGCCTGCACCGCATCCAGCCCGGACACCGGCTCCCAGGCCACTGCCGCCGCCCCGGCGGCCAGCGCGTCGCGCAGGTGATCCAGCCCATGGCCGCCGCTGCCGCGGCAGGCCAGGAACAGGTTCCCGGGCTCGACCCGCCGGGAATCCAGCGCCAGGCCCGATACCGGCAAGGCCGGGACAGGCCCCGGCGCGGCCAGGCCGGCCAGCAGCGCGGCCAGCGTCCAATGACCGGGTGGCTGGGGCGCGACCATCATTGTGCGCTCCCCAGCGTTTCCCGTGCCGCCATGCGGGCGCCGCTGTACTCGGACAGCGCGTCCGGGGCCACGTTCAGGATGCGCGCGATGTCACGCATCGCGGCGCTGAACACCGGTGCCGCCACGGTGCCGCCGAAGTACTCGCCGTTGCGCGGTTCGTCGATCATCACCACCGCCACGAGGCGCGGATTGCTGGCCGGCAACATGCCTGCGAACACCGAGACATAGCGATCCTCGGCATACCCCTCGGCGGTTGCCTTGTGCACCGTGCCGGTCTTGCCGGCGACGCGATAGCCGCTGATGGCGGCCCGGTTGCCGGTGCCGGTTTCCACCACCGCCTCCAGCATGTCCCGTACCACCCGGGCGGTGTCGGGGCTGAACACCCGCGTGCCGGCCGGTCGCGTCGTGCGCTTGAGCAGACTCAGCGGGATCCACTGGCCATCGTTGGCCAGCACGGTATAGGCCTGGGCCAGCTGCGTGACACTCAGGGACAGCCCGTAACCGAAGGCCATCGTGGCGTGTTCGATCTCGCGCCAGTGGCGATAGTCATTCAGCCGTCCGGCGGATTCCCCGGGGAAACCGAGGTCGGTGGTCACGCCGAAACCGAGGCGGGAGAACGCCGACCAGAGCACTTCCGGATCCATGCCCAGGGCAATCTTGCTGGCGCCGACATTGCTCGATTTCTCGATGATCCCGGCCACATCCAGGCGGCCGTAGTTGTGCATGTCGCGCACGGTGTGCTGGCCGACCTTGAAGCGCCCGGGGCTGGTGTCGATCTCGGTCTGTGCCGTGACGATGCCGGAATCGATGGCTGCCGCGATGGTGAACGGCTTGATCGTGGAACCGGGCTCGAACAGGTCGGTCACCGCGCGGTTGCGGTAGTAATCGCTCTTCAGCCCGCTGCGGTTGTTGGGATTGAACGAGGGCTGGTTGACCATGGCCAGCACCTCACCGCTGCGCGCGTCAATCACCACCGCCGAACCGGCCACGGCATTGTGCTGCTGGACAGCACGCTTGAGTTCACGGTAGGCGACATACTGCACGCGCTTGTCGATGCTGAGGCTGACGGTAGCGCCGGCGCGCGCACTGCTTACGCGCTCGACGTTCTCCACCACCCGGCCAAGGCGGTCCTTGATGACACGCTTGGCCCCGGCTTCACCGCGCAGCGACGCATCGAAGGCCAGCTCCAGGCCCTCCTGGCCGAAGTCATCGACATTGGTGAAGCCCACCAGGTGCGCGGCGGTTTCCGCGGCGGGATAGAAACGCCGCGGCTCACGCATGAGGTTCACCCCCGGCAGCGCGGCATCCTGGACGGCCTGGGCCATGGTCGGGTCGATATGGCGGCGCAGGTAGACGAATTCGCGCTGGGCCCGCGGCTCGATGATCGTGCGCAGGTGCTCGGGCGTCATCTCGAGGATGTCGGCCAGGCGCGGCCACTGCTCCCGGGCGCGCAGCAGCCGGCCCGGATGCGCCCATACCGAGTTGACGTTGACACTCACTGCCAGTGGCTCGCCGCGCCGGTCCAGGATCATGCCCCGGTGCGCCGGGATTTCCACCGTGCGCAGGTAACGGGCGTCGCCATGGTTCTTCAGGAACTCGCGCTCGGTGAGCTGCAACTGTGCCGCTCGGCCCGCGAGCAGCACGGCGGCGATGATGAACACACCGAGCGCCGCGTAATGGCGCCAGGACGATGTGGCTTCGTTGTTGTTGCTCATGGCGTCACCACCACCACGCGCTTGTGCATCGGCAGGTGCATCTGCAGGCGGTTGCGGGCGATCTCCTCGACGCGGCTGTGGCGGCTCCAGGTGGCTTCCTCGAGTTGCAGCTGCCCCCACTGTTCGTTGAGTTCATCGCGGCTGCGCTCCAGCGCCTGCAGCTCGACGAACAACTGCCGCGACTCGTGGCGCATGCGAACGAGCTGTACGGCGGACAGGATCACCGCCACCAGCAGGAACATCGCCACGGCGCGCGCCATTACGCCAGCCGCTCCGCAACACGCAGCCGGGCGCTGCGGGCCCGCGGATTGATCGCGGTCTCGGCCTCGCCCGGCCGCGCAATACGCTCGACGATGCCCAGCCGGGTACCTCGGTTGGCGCGCATGAACTGCTTGACGATGCGATCCTCCAGCGAATGAAAACTGATCACCACGAGGCGACCGCCCAGGCGCAACAGCGTCAGCGCCTGCTCGAGTGCATCGGCGAGGCCGCGCAGCTCGTCATTGACCCGTATGCGCAGGGCCTGGAAGGTTCGCGTGGCCGGGTGGATACGATGGTGACGGCGCGGGTACTGGCGCCGCACGAGATCAGCCAGTTCGGTAGTCGTGCGCAGCGGCCGGGCCGCGACGATGGCGCGGGCGATGCGCCGGGACAGCCGCTCTTCCCCGAACTGGTAGATCGTGTCGGCGATGTCGCGTTCATCGGCACGATTGAGCCAGTCCGCCGCCGACTCGCCGCGGGTGGGGTCCATGCGCATGTCCAGCGGGCCCTCGGTCGAGAAACTGAACCCGCGCGCGGGATCGTCGATCTGCGGCGAGGAGAGGCCGAGATCGAAACTGATGCCGTCGAAGTCCTGCCCCGCCCCGGCGGCGGCCATCAGCTCGCGCAGGTCCTCGTGCCGGCCGGCCAGCATCGTGAAGCGCGGGTCGGCTGTTGCCAGCGCACGGCCTGCCGAAACCGCCTCCGGGTCACGGTCGATGCCGAACAGCCGGCCCTCCGGCGAGAGCTGCTCGAGCACGGCGCGGGCATGGCCGCCGCGGCCGAAGGTGCAGTCGATGTAACGCCCGTCGGGCCGGATGGCCAGGTGCT
>CAYGQN010000161.1:0-990 GCA_964351795.1 uncultured Gammaproteobacteria bacterium | reverse complement strand
CCCGGGTTCTCTGTCGGGGCACTCACAGCGACAGGTCGCCGAGCGTCTGCGACGGCTGGCCGTCGTCGTCATCGAGATCCCGCAGCCAGGCCTCGCGCTGCGCTTCCCATTGGGCTTCGGCCCAGATTTCGAACTTGTTGCCCTGGCCGAGAAACACGGCGTTCCTGTCGATGCCGGCGAATTCGCGCAGCTTCTGCGGCAGCAGGATCCGGCCCTGGCCATCGAACTCGCAGTCGGTTGCATAGCCGCGCATCATCTGCTTGGTGCGACGCGATCGGCGGTCGAAATCCGACAGGGCCTGCAGCTTGGCCTCGACCAGTTCCCACTCGGTAAGCGGATACAGCCACAGGCAGCGGTCCAGGGGATTCAGTGTGAGCACGAGCCGGCCTTCACTGAGCGCGAGCACGCGGTCGCGATGGCGGCTGGGGATGGCCACACGTCCCTTGGCATCAACACTGAGTGTACTGAATCCGCGAAACACGGCCGGCAGCTCCCCGGTGAGGATATTCCCCACCATTCCCCACAATTCCCCACAGGTCGGAATTATTGGTACCGGGGCGGGTGCAAGTCAAGGAAAACTGCGGATTTGCGTGACGAATCTCCTAATGTGAACAAACACTTAGCAGGCATAACCTGCGGAGACCTCTCGCCGACGCGCTGTACGGAGCGATCAACATAATTTCAATCAGATAGTTATAAAGGAAACTTCAGAAACTACTTGAGCAACCGCGAGTGCTTTGCCCAGGATGAAAACGGAGAGTCGGTCTGTAAGCCGGGTTCTGTCCGGCGGCAAGGCCGCCGCGGCAATCATTCATCTGGGATGCACGTCGCCGTGCACCTCTAGCAACCTACCCGGAGACTCGCGCGGACCACGCGTCACCGCCCCGAAGGCGGCCCGTCTCCCTATTTGGTCTTGCTCCGGACGGGGTTTACCCTGCCACCGGCGTTGGCCGGCGCGGTGCGCTCTTACCGCACCTTTTCACCCTTACC
>CAYGQN010000160.1:0-9107 GCA_964351795.1 uncultured Gammaproteobacteria bacterium | reverse complement strand
CCCGCCGCCGGGCCGGGCATGCGTGGGGGCGGGGCTGCGTGCAGTGGTTCGATGCCGGGCCGGGCCCGGCACCCGGGGGCAGGGCCGTTGCCGCCAGGCCCTGCCGTGCCCGCCGCGGCGGGGTTCAGTCCTCGCGCTTGAGCCCGTAGGCCGCCACCAGGCGCCACACGTGTTCGGGCACCATATGCTGCACCCGGCCGGGCACTTCCCGGCGCAGGTGCACGATGGTCTCGCAGGCCTTCATTTCCACCCGCGCGCGGGCGAACTCCAGGCCCTTGGGGCCAACCAGCGGCATGAGCCGGCCCACGATAGGGCGCAGCCAGTCGGGCATGCGGCGCAGCGGCAGGCCGCCGGCGGCGCGCACGGTGTTCTCCAGGAAGCCGCGCACCGCGCCCGCGCGCTTGCCGCGGCTGCCCGGCGCACGCACGGCCACCTCCTCGCCGAGCAGGTCCAGCAGTTCCTCGCCGCGCTCGTTGCGCACCAGCAGCCACTGGTCGCCCTCCCCGCCCATGTAGCCCACGGTGATGTCGGCCAGCACGTTGGTGTAGTCCACGCAGGTGCGGCAGGTAAGCGGGAAGAAGTCCGCCGGCAGTTTGGATATCGGCAGCATCAGGAAGGGGATCTCGCGGCGGCTGCCATCGGCGAAGCGCAGCTCAACCATGTAATCGGCGCGGAACTCCAGGTAGGTGATGTCCGCGGGCGTGTCCGACAGCAGTTCCAGGAAGCGGTGGAAACGCTCGGTGGTGGTGTTGTCCGAGCAGGGCGTACCGATCACGTACAGGCGCTCGAATCCGAGTTCGGTTTCCAGCGCCCGCAGCGCGTACACCTGGCAGGGGATCCCCACCACCGCCAGGCGGCGGTAGCCGCGTTCCAGGGCCGGCTCCAGCAGCGCCAGCAGCGGCGCGTACCCCATGCGCATGCCGCGGCAATGAGCGAGGTCGGCCGGGTCGGTGACCAGCACCGGTACCGGCTTCCACTTGTCCTGCGGGTCCGGGGCCATGGTCAGCACCGCGTCCACGGCGCCGGTTTCCAGCAGCCTGGCGGCGATGCGCGAGGTGATGCCGGTCCACTGCGCACCCTCGGCCGGTGCCTTGAGCCGGGCCCGCAGCATTCGCCGGAACGGGCCGAAGTGGGTCTCGTCGGGGCGCTCGGGATCCCGCGCCCGGCCGTGCACGCGGGTCTCCAGCGCCGGGTAGTCGGGGCGGATGAACTGACAGGCGCTGCCGCAGCGCTTCGGATTGGCCATGCGCGATACCCCGCAATCGGTGCACAGGTTGCGCGCCGGGGCCTCGTTCACGGGGATCATTTCCAGGGTGCCGGACATTGCAGTCAGTATGCCGGGAACGGCCCGCGCCGCGAAGCCCGTTCGGGCCCGGGCTGTCGCCCTGCGCTGCCCGCGTTGCGCTTGCCGGCGTGCCCGGCGTCACGCCCGTGTCGGGCCGGTGCAAGCCGGCGCCGCCGATCGCTCCGCAGGCGCGGCCGTGAATCGGTGGGCAATGTGGGCTAAGGTCAGGGTTCCATCAGCAGTCAATGGAGGCGGTGATGACAGACAAACAGGCCTGGGAAGACAAGCTGCGGGCGCGTATGGATGCCTGGAACGCCGAAATCGATCGCCTGCGGGCCATGGCCGATGAGGCCGGGGCCGATGCGCGCATCGAGTACCAGCGGCAGATCGACAAGTTGCATCAACAGCAGGCGCAGGTGCAGCAACAACTGGACGCCTACAGCAAGGCCGGCGAAGCGGCCTGGAGCGATGTCCGCAAGGGGCTGGAAGAGGCCTGGGAGGCCATGGAGGCCGCCATGGAGTCGGCGCGCTCGCGTTTCCGCTAGCCCGGCCGGCCACGGCCCGCCTGCTCAACGCATGGCGGCGGGATGGCGAAGCCGCATGTGGCGCTCGTAGCGCCCCAGCAGGTCGTGGATCACCTGGTCCTCGGTATAGCCGGTGATTTCCTCCTGCTGGCTGCCATCGTTCAGGTGCACCTCGGCCTGGTAGTAGCGGGTTTCCTCGTCACGGTTGAACGTGAACTCGGGAAAGGCGAAGGTGGGCATGCGGTAGCCGCGAGCCCGCACGGCATAGAGGAAATCCCGCTTGCCGTGCTGGTACACCGCCAGTTCGACCCGGTCTGTGGCCTTGCTGATCCGCGCATCCAGGCCTTCCTTGCGCAAGGCCGTGCCCACCTTGTCCAGCGCCGGTGTCACCACCTCGTCGATGAAGCTCGTGACCTCGGTCTGCCGATAGTGCGTCAGCAGGTTGGACAGCCGCCGGCGCCAGCCCGACTCGGGCTCGGCGCCGGGCAGGGGCAGCCGCGCCGGCGGCGTACTGTCGGCCTCGATCGAATCGGCGCTGATCTGCAGGCCCCGCAGCAGGCCGTAACAGATCACCAGCATGACCAGGGCAAAGGGCAGCGCCGAGGCAATGGCGGCGGTCTGCAGGGCCGTCAGCCCGCCGGCCACCAGCAGCACACCGGCCACCAGCCCGGCCGTCAGCGCCCAGAAGATCCGCTGCCACACCGGCGGCTGGGCCGCACCGCCGGAGGTGATCATGTCGATCACCAGCGAGCCGGAATCCGAGGATGTCACGAAGAACACCACCACCAGCGTGACGGCAATCAGCGCGGTGACATTCGAAAGCGGCAATTGCTCCAGCAGAGTGAACAGCGCCACCGGCAGGTTGCCCTGGACGCTGGTGACGATGGCCGATGTGCCGTCCAGCAACGCGAAATGCAGCGCCGTGTCGCCGAAGACCGTCAGCCACAGGAAGGTGAAGCCGGCCGGCACCAGCATCACGCCGCCGATGAACTCGCGGATGGTCCGCCCGCGTGAGACCCGCGCGATGAACATGCCGACGAACGGCGACCAGGAAATCCACCAGCCCCAGTAGAACAGCGTCCAGTTGCCCATCCACTCGTTGGGCTCGTAGGCATAGATGGTGAAAGTCATGCGCACCAGGTCGGCGGCGTAGGTGCCCACGTTCTGGAAGAAGGCGTTCAACAGGAACACCGTTGGCCCCGTTGCCAGCACGAACAGCATCAGCAGCAGTGCCAGCAGCAGGTTGAGTTCGCTCAGGCGTCGTACCCCGCGGTCCAGGCCCGAGGCCACCGACACCGTCGCCAGCAGCGTGATGATCGCTATCAGCACGAGCTGCATGCCGGTGGATACCGGCAGGCCCACCAGGTGATTCAGGCCGGCGTTGACCTGCATGACGCCAAGGCCGAGCGAGGTGGCGATGCCGAACATGGTGCCGAGCACCGCGAAGATGTCCACGGCATGGCCGATGCGGCCGTGAATGCGCTCGCCGATGAGCGGGTACAGCGCCGAGCGCACCGTCAGCGGCAGGTCATGACGGAAGGCGAAGTACGCCAGCGACAGCCCCACGACGATGTAGATGGCCCAGGCATGCACACCCCAGTGGAAGAAGGTGGTCCGCATGGCGTTGCGAGCCGCCTGCACCGTCCCGCCCGTGCCGGTGGGCGGATTGATGAAGTGCATCACCGGCTCGGCCACGGCGAAGAACATCAGCCCGATCCCCATGCCGGCGGAGAACAGCATCGCGAACCAGGTGGTGTAGGTGTAATCGGGCAGGGCGTCATCGGGCCCCAGGCGCACATTGCCGAAGCGGCTGAGCGCCAGCACCACCACGAAGATCAGGAACACGGCCACCGAGCCGATGTAGAACCAGCCGAAGGCAGCGGTGATGGCAGCCTGCAGGCGCGTGAAGGTCTGCTCGGCCGCCTGCGGGAAGCTGGCGGCGACGAGCACGACCAGGGCAATCAACCCGGCGGAGGTGAAGAACACCGGCGGGTTGACCTGCAATCGTCGCGGCAACGGGGCGTGGGGATCAGGCATGGTGGCTCCTCGGTGTGGCGGCGTGCAGGGCCGGGCCTGCGATTCAGAAATAGACGCCGATATTCAGGTTGAGGCGGTAGTTCAGGTCGTCGTCCGGCCCGCCCTCGGCCAGTGCACTGCCGAAGTCCGGGCCTATCCAGGCATTGTTCAGGCCCACCGCCAGGTCGGTGTAGATGAACAAAGGTGACAGGTCGAAGGACGCACCGATGACGTTGTGATGGCTGTTGTCGAAGTCGTCCTCGGCCTTGATGAGAACGCTGTAGTTCTCGTACAGCGTGATGCCCTCGAGCGGGCCCAGCCGCAACGCCCAGTCGTAACTCACACCGACGCTGTGCAGGCTGGCGGTGGCGGCGGCCCGGTAGGGGAAGTCATAGGCACCGAGCGTGACCGTGCGGTCGTCATGGCCGGGCGGGTTGGCCAGGTCGTAATCGTAGAACGCGCTTTGCAGCTTGATGTTCCACGGGCCGAAATCGCCATTCCAGTGCAGCGCCGCCGCCAGCTGGTGGCCGTTGTCGCCGGTGATGGCATTCGGCACCCGCCCGGCCTGCAGGGACAGCCCCAGCTGCGAAGTGCGGGCCTCGCCGTTCACCAGCTCCCGCGCGATGCGCAGGTTGAACTGGTGCTCCTCGTCATTGGCCGAACCCGGTCCGCTGACGACGTCGTAGGAGTAGCGCGCGCTGTCCTGGCTGTCGCCGAAGCCATGGCCCTCGTCGCTGGCATACCAGGCAACATCGAAGCGCCAGGGGCCGGTGTGATGCGTGTACTTAAGGCCGAGGTCGTAATCGTCCTCCAGGCCCACGTAGTAAGCCAGCGAGAAGAAGTAGCTGTGCGAGTTGAACGGCAGGTTCCCGAACGGTACCTGGTGCACGCCCACGCGAAGTTGCCGGCCCGGTGCCGGGTCCCAGCCCAGCCAGGCGTGATGCAGGAAATGCGTGGTGCGGTCGGTCTCGTCGTAGTGGTAGAGCCGGTACTGGGCCGCTCCGGACCAGTCGCCGTGCTGGAAGCCGAGGCGACCGCGCAGGGTGTCGAACTCCAGGTCGGCGCGCGGGAAACGCCGCTCTCGGGTTTCCCAGCTCTTGCCCAGCAGGTTGACGCGCACGGCGCCACCGAGATCGAACGGGCCGATGTCGATGCCGGCGTCTGTCGTCGCAGGCCAGAGGCAGGCCGCCAGCAGCCAGCCGCCGTGAGACCGATTGCGCGTGGGTTCCATGAACGGCTCCCTCGTGCGAGTGGACAACCGCCCCGGCCCGCGGTGCCGCCGGGCGGCCGCCCACCGGGACAGCCCGAGGTTAATCGGCCGTGCCGGCGACCTCAACTTGAAGCCCGCCTGCAGACGATGTTAGCCGCGCGGGCGCATGCGCGCGCGGCCTGCAGCGCAATGGTGTCGGGGTGTCGTGCGGCGGGCCGGTTTTCGGCGCCGCCGGGCAGGCCCGGGCGGCGCCGATGGCATCAGCGCCGGGTCAGTCCTGCTCGGCCGTCCACACCACCTCGCCGTTGATGATGGTCATGTGCACGGCGGTGGCGTGGATGTCGGTGGGGGCAATGGCGTAGGGATCGCGATCCACGACGATGACGTCGGCCAGCATGCCCGGGGCAATGCGCCCGACGCGGTCGGATCGGCCTTCGTGCCGGGCGGCATTGGCGGTGTACATCTGCAAGGCTTCGGGCACGGTGATGGCTTCACCGGCGGCGAAGCGCCGCTCGCTGCCCCCGGGCAGCTGGCGGGTGACAAGGGTCTCCACGCCAATCCAGGGGTTGACCGTGGGCACCACGTACCAGTCCGAACCCGGTATCACCAGCGCGCCGGCATCCAGCATCTCGCGCACCGGCCAGGCGCGGTCCATGCGCGCATCGCCCACGGCGGCGGCAATGCTGTCGTTGATGGGCAGCGGCCCCCACAGGTAGGGCGAGACCTCGAAGGTCGCGGCAATGCTGCGGGCGCGGGCCAGGTCGGATTCGGCCACGAAGGTGCAATGCGCCACGTCATGCAGCACACCGCTGAAGCCATTGCCGGTGCGGGCCGCGGCAATGGCGTCCAGGGCGGCCCGCACCGCGCCGTCACCGGCGGCATGGAACTTCACCGCCAGGCCGGCCGCGTCCAGGGCGGTCACCGTCGCGTTCAGCACCGCCGGCTCCACCAGCAGCATGCCGCTGGCGCTGGCGTCGTCGCGGTGGCCATCGGCCTTGCCGGCGTAGGGCGCCAGCATGGCTGCGGTGTGACTGTCCGTGGGCACGCCGTCCATCATCACCTTGACGCAGTCGGGCGTGAAGCGCTCCCGTGCGTACTGGTTGCGGGCGCGCAGCAGGGTGGCAACATCCGGGCCATTCTCGGGTGTCCAGAACATGCAGCCACGTACGCGCTGCTTCACGAGGCCGCGGTCGGCCAGGCGCGCGTAGATCCGCAACTGTTGTTCGAAATCCCCCCAGATGCCGATCCCGGCGTCGGTCCACGAGGTGATGCCATTGCCGAGCATCTGCTCCAGGGCCCAGGCCAGCGCCGTTTCCTGTTCGGCCTCGGTTGGCGCGGGCACGACGGCGTAGAGCATCCAGGCCGCCGCTTCGCGGAACACGCCGCTGGGCCTGCCGGCCGCGTCGCGCTCGATGATGCCGCCCTCGGGGTCGGCGGTGCTGGCGGTGATGCCGGCCAGCGCCATGGCCCTGGTATTGGCCCAGGTGCTGTGGCCGCTGGTGTCGGTGAGCACGACGGGATTGGCCGGCGAGACCGCGTCCAGCATCGCTGCCGTGGGCACGCCGCCGAGCGCCGAGGCATCCCATTGCCCGCCAGTGACCCATTCCCCCGGCGCGGCCGCGGCCGTGCAGGCCCGCACCGCGTCGATGGTCTGCTCGAGTGTCGAGCCCTGGGTGATGCTGCATTCCAGGTGTCGCAATCCGGCGGCGATGGGGTGGACATGCACATCGTGCAGGCCCGGCAGCACGTTGCGGCCCTGCAGGTCGATGATGCGGGTGGTCTCCCCGCCCATCGCGCCCACCGCCGCGGCCTCGCCGAGCGCCACGATCACGCCGCGGCTGTCCACCGCCATGGCGGCCACCGGCCCGTCGGCGGTGTGGATCCGGCCGTTGGTGAGGATGAGGCTGGCCGCATCGCCGGCCATGCTCGCCGGCGGCAGCAGCAGCGTGGATGTCAGCAGGCAGGCAAGGAGGGCAATGCGGATCAGGTTCGGGTGCACGGATGACTCACAGGCAAGGGGGTCGGCGGCAGTATACGTCCTTCGCCCGCGCCAACTGAACGCGGACGGGCGCGGCGGCTGCGGGGGCGGGCACAGGTCGCTGGCGCAGCGCGGAGGCCGCTTGCTGGGGCCTGCCGCTTGAGGCCCGTGGCTTGGGGCCAGCCCGGGGCCAGCGCCCTGTCCGCTCAGGGGCCGGTGCGACGGAACTCGGCGACCACCTCGGCCACGCTGGGGTTGGCCTTGCCCATCCCATTGAAGAACACCGCGGGGATGGTGCCGTTGAGCACGGTCTCCGAGCGTTTCACGGCGGCGAACTCGTCCTCGCCGATGTTACGGAACGACAGCGAGGCGTGCGAGCTGACCCGGTTGGGGATGCCAAGCTGCGTCAGTTGCGTAGCCATGTCCTCGGCGCGTTTGGCCGCATCGGACGGGCAGTTCTGCGGCGCCAGTATCAGCACCGTGCCGGGCCGCGCCTGCTCGGGCATCCACACCTCGGCGAAGCCGCCGGGGCTGTCCGGCGAGGCGATGGCGAGCATCGGGTCCGGTTTCATCCACTGGTACAGGGCTACACCGGCCATCAGCAGCGCGGCAGCGTATCGCATGGTCATTGGCCAACTCCTTCGGCGGTCGCCCGCATGCCGGGCGGGTGGCGGGGCGGCAGATGCGTGCCGTGCCCCTGAACGCGTGCACCTGGAAGTGGCCACGCCTCTGCGGTGTATCGGCACGGCGGGCCACCACTGCAGGGTTCCGGTCCGTTGAGCTGGCTCCCGCGCATCGACCGGGTCGCGCCCTCGTGCGCTGACTTCGGTCAGGGCCGCTGTGCCAGCGACGCGTTAGCTTGGTCACACGTCCGGTCAGGCGTGTCGTCCGCCGCGTTTACAACGCCCGGTGTACGCGACCTGCCCGGAAGTCACGCTGCCACGTGGGAGATGCCGCATGCGTAGGAATCAGGCCTGGTTTCGTAATGCCCTCATATTGCTTGGGACCATCATCGTGCTGCTCGTGATTGCCGTATTCATCGCGCGCGGACTGACGGGCTGAGGCGATGCAAAGGCTCTGCTTCCTGTCCCCCGATGTCGACCACGCCCGCTACGCCATCGACGTGCTGCGCGAGGAGGGCGTACCCGATGCCCACCTGTACGTCGTGGCCAACCATGACGTGACCATGGAGGGCCTGCCCGATGCCGGCCCGGAAAACGACGACTTCCTGCCCGCTTACGAGCGCGGCCTGGCCCTGGGCGGCGTCGGCGGCCTGCTGGCCGGCCTGATGGTGATGGCCTTCCCGCCGGCCGGGGTGGCCGTGGGCGGCGGTGCCCTGCTGCTGGTGACGCTGTTCGGCGCCGGCTTCGGCGGCCTGCTCACCGGCCTGGCCGGCGCCTCGTTCCCCAGTTCCCGGCTGGAGCAGTTCCGCGACGCCATCGACGCGGGCCGGCTGCTGATCATGGCCGATGTGCCCGATGAGCTGGTCGACACCTGCAAAGCGGTGGTGCACGCCATCGACCCGAGCATCGACATCGTCGGTATCGAGCCGCCGGCGCCGATCGTCCCCTGAGCGCCATGGCAGCCGGGATCATGGGACTGCGGACAGTCTGCGCAAACCGCGGCGGCGGTCCGCAACGTCTGCCCGCCCGCGCACCGGCGCCGTGGTAGCCGGCTGCGGATCCGGCCCCCCGTTGCAGCCACTGAACGACGCGGAGCAGCGCGCCCTGCAGGTGGCGCTGGATGACGAGTACAAGGCCTGGGCCACCTACGACCAGGTCATCGCCGACTTCGGCGAGGTACGCCCGTTCATCAACATCCGCGAAGCCGAGGCCCGGCATGTGCGTGCGTTGCACCGCCTGTTCGAGCAGTACGGCCTGCCCGTGCCGCCCAACCCCCATCCCTGCCGGGTGCCCCGATACGCCAGCGTGCAGGCCGCCTGTGCGGCCGGGGTGGCGGCCGAGATCGACAATGACGCCCTGTACGAGCGGCTGCTCGCCGGGCCATTGCGGCCGGAGATCGCGACCGTGCTGGGCAGGCTGCAGGCCGCTTCGCGGGAGCGCCACCTGCCGGCCTTTCGCCGCTGTGCCGCCT
>CAYGQN010000159.1:0-9147 GCA_964351795.1 uncultured Gammaproteobacteria bacterium | reverse complement strand
CTCAGTGATGCCGGCGCGCAGTGGTTCGACCGCTGGCTGCGGCCGATGTCCCTGCGCGGTCAGCCCGGTGAGCATGCCACCAGCCACCGTGAAAGCCTGTGCGCCGTGGGCCCGGCCGAGCCGCAGGGCGAGGTCCGCCGCGGCATTGCCCGGCAGTGGTGCGGCCGTGGCAAGCACGCAGGTATCCAGCGCATCGCCCTGCAGGGTGGCCGCGGCCAGCAGGCGCTGCGCCAGCGGTACGAGCCGGTCCAGGGGGTCGGTGCTGTCCTCCACGGACGCCAGCGGCGCAAACGGCGTTCGCAGGCCGGCGACGAGGTAGACCGGTCGCCGCCGAACACGGCCCCGGGCCGATTCCGGTCGTGCCCGGTCCGCGCCGCGGCTGCTCACCGGGTTGTCCTCAGGCGCGGGTCGAAAGCGTCGCGCACGGCATCGGCGAACAGGTTGGCCGCCAGTACCAGCAGAAACATGAACACGAAGGCCGCCAGCAGCGACCACCACACCAGCGGCTCACGCGCCATCTCCAGCCGGGCGCTGTTGATCATGTTGCCCCAGCTGTTGGTGGTCGGGTCGACACCGATGTTGATGTAGGACAGCACGGCTTCGGCGAGCACCAGGCCACTGAAGTCGATGACCACGGTAATCATCACGATGTGCAGCACGTTGGGCAGGATGTGGCGGGACATCACGGTGAAGTGACGCACGCCGAAGGCATGCGCCGCCTGGATGTAATCAATCTCGCGCAGCTTGAGGCTCTCCGCCCGCAACAGGCGGCACAGCCCGGTCCAGCTCGTCACACCGAGGATCCCGCACAGGAACAGCAGCCGCATGTCCGCCCGCGCCGCCAGCGAGGTGTACTGCTCGGCATGGTTGCTCATGTAAACCTGCAGCATCAGGATGGCCGCGGCGATGAGCAGCACGCCGGGGATCGAGTTCAGCGTGGTGTACAGGTACTGGATGACGTCATCGGCACGGCCACCGAAATAACCGGCGGCCATGCCCAGCAGGATCGCGAACGGCAGCATCACCAGGGTCGTGAGCGTGCCGATGACCAGCCCGGTCCGGATACTCTTGACCGCCTGGTAGAGCACGTCCTGGCCGACCTTGTCGGTACCGAGCACGTGCCAGTCCAGCGACAGCCGCCACAGCCACGCCGCGGCGACAATCACCACCAGGCAGGTGAGCAGGATGACCCGCCATGGTGTGACGGTCCGCCCGCTGGCAACAGCGCGCGCCCGTGCAAGAAACGCCCCGCCGCGCGATTGCCAGGCGAGGATACCGCCGGCCAGCATCAGCCACAGCCCGGTGCCGGCCAGAATGGCCTGCGCGGTAGCGCCGAGCAGGTCGGCCGTGCGCTGGGTCGCCGGATCCTCCAGGTGTGCGCCCCCGTGCTCCAGGCGCGGGTAGAGCCGCGCCTGGCTGCCATCGGGAAGCTCCACGGTTTCCTTGACGTACAGCTGCCAGGCAAAGGGGGCGGAGTAGGTCTTCTCCGAGCGGCTGCGAAGATGCGTCAGGGCGAGATCCAGCACGCTGACGATTTCACCGGCGTAGCGCGTACTGCCGTCCCCGGCCCTGACCTTGGGATGCAGGTGCACCGAATCCAGCAGACCGACCAGCACGTAGGCGATGAGCACCACGGCGGAGGCCATGCCGACCCGGCTGCGACGGACCTCGCGCCACGGCGCACGCAGGTGCTCGTGCCGCGAGGCGTACACCGCGAAGGCAATCACGCCGGCAAGCAGGGCGTAGATCAGCAGGTCGGTAGTGAGCGGTGCCGGCATGCCCTGCCCCTAGTGCAAGCGTACCCTGGGGTCGACCAGGGTATAGGAGATGTCGGTCAGCAGCAGGCCGATGATGTACAGCACCGAGCCGAGGAACACCATGGAGCGCACGATGGCGAAATCCTGGTTGTTGATGGCGTCGATGGTATAGCTGCCAAGGCCGGGGATGGCGAAGAAGGACTCCAGGATCAGGCTGCCGAGAAACAGCGTGGGCAATACCACCACCACGCCGGTGAGAATCGGAATGAGCGCATTGCCGAGCACATGGCGGTACATCACCACGCGTTCGGACAGCCCCTTGGCACGGGCCGTGCGCACGAAATCCTTGTTCATCTCCTCAAGGAAGATGGTGCGATACCAGCGCGTGCTGCTGCCGATGGAGCCGACCATGGACACCAGCACCGGCAGCGCGACGAAGCGGGCCGCATCAAGGCCCTGCCCGTAGCCGGAGATGGGCACCAGGTTCAGCAGCTTGCCCACCAGGAACTGCCCGCCGATGATGTAGAACAACCCGGAAATGGACATCATGATGACGCACAGCACCACGCCCCAGAAATCGATGTAGGTGGCGCGGAAGAAGGCCAGCAGCAGCGCGAAAGTGATGTTCGCCAGCAGTGTCAGCAGCAGCGTGGGAATGGTGATGGCCAGCGACGGCCACATGCGCTGGCTGATGTCGTGGCCGATATTGCGGCCGGCATCGGACTGGCCGAAATCGAAGGCGAACAGGCGCACCGACTTGTCGAAGAAAATGGTTTCGGTGAATTTGCCGGTGCCGTCGGCGGCGCTGTTCCAGGCGAGCGGCAGATCGTAGCCACGCTCGCGCTTCCACTTCTGCACGGCTTCCTCGGTGACCCGTTTCTGCCCCAGGTGCATGCGGGCCATGTCGTCGGGCGAGTTCACCACGAAGAACAACACGAAGGTCAGCAGGTTCACGCCGATGAGAATCGGAATGGCATACAGCAGCCGGCGGATGATGTAGGCGCTCACAGTGCAGCCGCCTTCTCGCGCCGGCGATAGCTCATCCAGGCCGGGACGATGCTGGCCACCAGCAAGCCAAGCAGCAGCCACAGCGGCCACAGCAGCGGCCGGTTCCAGGCCCGGCGCTTCTGCTCGCGCGCGGCAGGGTCCACGCGCTTGTACTTGAGCGTGTTGTTGGCCATGAGGTTCGGCTTCGCGTTGCCGTACCAGCTGTGATACAGCGAGAAGCCTACCGGATGGAAGCCCCAGATCCACGGGGCATCGCGGCGCACGATTGCCAGCATGCGATCGATGACCTCGGCCCGCTGCGAGCCGTTCGGCAGTGACTGCATGCGCCCGTACAAGGCATCGAACTCCGCGCTCATGTAGTTGGCGGCGTTCTCGCCCCCGGATTCGACCTTGGCGTTGGGGCCATAGAGCAGGAAGAACAGGTTTTCCGGATCCGGGTAGTCGGCATTCCAGCCCCACTGGAAAATCTGCGCGGTGCCCTTGCGCATCTTCTCCTGGAAGCGGTTGTAGTCGGTGGCGCGGATGACCAGCTGGATGCCAAGGCGCGAGAACTGCTTGCGCAACCAGTCGAACTGCGCCTTGGAGCCAGGGCCGGCCGCGGGTGAATCCAGGTACAGCACCAGGGCATTGCCGGTTTGCGGGTCAATCCCCTCCGGGTAGCCGGCCTCGCGCATCAGCGCCCGCGCCTCGGCCAGCGGCCGGCGCCGCAGGCGATCATCGCGGCATTCGTACACGTATTCATTGACGCCGGCGCAGCCCTCCCGGTAGCCGAAAATGCCCGGCGGCAGCGGCCCCTGGGCGGGAATGCCACGGCCATTGGCGAAAATGGAAATGTACTCCTCGAAATCCAGGGCGATGGAGATGGCCCGACGCAGCAGTCGGGCCCGCTCGGAGTCGCCACCGACGACCGGATCGACCATGTTGAAACCGGTATAGAAGATGGAGGTCTGCACGGCCGTCATCAGCTCGATGCCACGCTCGCGCATGCGCTCGGTCAGGCCCGCATTGCCATCGGCGGAGAAGCGGATTGCCTGGTCGAAGGAATCCGAGCTGATGCCGGTGGTGTCGTAATAGCCCTGCAGGAACTTGTTCCAGGTGGGAATGACTTCTTTTTCGAGGCTGTAGTAGGCCATGTCGACAAAGGGCATGGGCTTGCCGGCATCGGCGAGCAGGCCGGCAGTGGCGTCCTCGGGCTCCCCCTCCGCGGGATAGGGCTCGCCACGGAAATGGGGGTTGCGGGCCATGATCATGCGGCGGTTGGGATTGTTCTCCACCAGCATGAAGGCGCCGGTGCCCACCGGGTACCAGTCGAGTGTGATGTTGCGCTCGTGCATGCCCGGCTGCTCGTAGAAGTACTCCGCCTCCCAGGGCATCGGCGCGAAAAAACTCATCGACAGCCAGTAGATGAACTGCGGGTACTTCTCGCGCAGCACGATCTCGTAGGTGTAGCGGTCGATTACTCGAACACCCGCCAGCGGATGCTCGCGAAGATCTATCCAGGCCCTGGATTCACCGTACTGCGCGGCCAGGCGCTCGCCGAGGTCGGCAAGGCCGAGGATGTAACCGGCCATCAGGCCACCGATGGGCGAATGCACCCTTGGGTGCGCCATGCGCTTTATCTGGTACACGTAGTCCGCGGCCACCAGCTCGCGGGTACCGGTGCGCGGGAAATCCGACAGCCGGTGAACGCCGTCGAGGTCCGCCTCGACCAGGGCATGGTAGGCCGGCTTGCCGGCATCGTCGGTGGCGAATGCCGGGTGCGGTTGGTAGCGGATCCCGGGCTGGATACGGATCCGGTATACCGCCCTGGCGACCGACTCCGAGGGCGCATCATCGGGCAGCACATTGCCATCCGCATCGAAATACACCGGCTCGGGCACTTCCGTCGCGGTGAGCGGCACCAGCTCGTAAGGGCGCTTGAGGAAGTGATACTGCAGCGGCGGCTCGTAGATCTGGCCGATGAACACGTATTCGTTGGCACTGTAGGAGCTGACCGGGTCCAGGTGCTTGGGGCGCTCGCTGAATACGTCGTAGATGATATTGCGTCCGGCGTGCCCGGCCGGGTAGGGGTTGTTCCACGGCCCGTCGCTGCAGCCGGCGAGCAGCGCAAGGCCAAGCACCAGGGCAATCCGCAATGCCGGTAACGCGTGGCGCGCACTGATGAGGCTTTGCGTTTCCATTGGTCCGGCATTATAAACGGCACCGGCAGTCTGTACACTTGGCACAAGCAGCGATAACAGAGGGAAAACAATGGGATTTCTGGCCGGAAAAAGGGCGCTGGTGGTAGGTGTGGCCAGCAACAAGTCGATCGCCTGGGGTATTGCACAGGCCATGCACCGCGAGGGCGCAGAGCTGGCCCTGACCTATCAGAACGAGCGGCTCCGGTCCCGGGTCGAGGGCTTTGCCGATGAGCTGGGCAGCCGCATCACCCTGCCCTGCGATGTCGCCAGCGACGAGGAAATCGGCAACTGCTTCGCCGCCCTGGGCGAGCACTGGCCCGCTTTCGACATCCTCGTGCACTCGGTGGCATTCGCCAACCGCGAGGAGCTGCAGGGGGATTACCTCGAGAACGTCTCCCGCGAAGGCTTCAACCTGGCCCACGAAATCAGCTCCTACAGCTTCGCAGCCCTTGCCCGGGCGGCGCGGCCGATGCTCAACCGCGGCGGTGCCCTGCTCACGCTGAGCTATATCGGCGCGATACGCGCCATGCCAAGCTACAACGTGATGGGCCTGGCCAAGGCCAGCCTCGAGGCCAACGTGCGCTACATGGCCAGGAGCCTCGGCCGCGACGGAGTCAGGGTGAACGGCATCTCCGCCGGTCCCATCCGCACCCTGGCAGCATCGGGCATCAAGGACCTGCGCAAGTTCCTGGAGTACGTGGAGCACAACGCGCCTATCGGTCGCAACGTCACCATCGAGGATGTCGGCAATGTTGCCGCCTTCCTGTGTTCGGACCTCGCCGCCGGCGTGACCGGGGAAATCACCTACGTCGACGGTGGCTTCAGCACCATCGGCATCGCCGACGTCTAGGCCGCTGCCAGACCAATGATGAACCATGCCCACGCCACCGCCCTGCTGTGGGCGCTGCTGACCGCCGCGCTCGGCGGCATTGCCTGTGGCTGGTTCTTCGGGGAACGCATGCTGGCCATCGCCTGGGTCGGGCAGCTGTTCCTGGATGCCCTGAAGATGACCATCATCCCGTTGCTGGTGGCGGCAGTGATCACCGGCGTGGCATCACTCGGCGATGTCCGCAGGCTGGGGCGCACGGGCGGGCTCACGGTGCTGTACTACCTCGGCACCACAGCGCTCGCCGTCGCCACCGGGCTGCTGGTGGTGAACCTCATCCAGCCGGGCGCCGGCGTGGATATCACCGCCGGCTCCGCGGCGGCGCTACCGCAGGAGCAGCCCGCCGGCCTTGGCGACATCATCACCACCCTGGTGGCGCCCAACCTCGTCGCCGCGGCGGCGGAGTTCAACCTGCTGCCGTTGATCGTGTTCTCGCTGCTGTTCGGCGCGGCCATGACCACCGTTGGCGAGGTCGGCCAGCCGGTGATGGCCTTTTTCGAGGGCCTGGACCAGGTCATGATGAAGCTGGTGGTGTGGCTGATGTACCTGGCCCCGGCAGGCATTTTCGCCCTTATCGCCGCCCGCTTCGGCGAGGCCGGCGGCGGCCAGGCGTTCCTGGTGGAACTGCGGGCCGTTGGCCTGTACGTGGTCACGGTGCTGCTGGGCCTGGCGGTGCACTTTCTCGTGCTCATGGTTTTGCTGGCGCTGCTGGCGCGGCGTGGCCCGGCCTACTTCGCGGCCATGGCCCGTGCCGTGCTCACCGCCTTCGGCACGGCCAGTTCCTCGGCCACACTGCCACTGACCATGGAATGCGCCCGCGAGGCCGGTGTCGAGGAGCGCGCCGTGCGCTTCGTGCTGCCCCTGGGCGCGACCATCAACATGGACGGCACCGCGCTGTACGAGGCCGCGGCCGTGATGTTCATCGCCCAGGCCTACGGCATCGACATGAGCGTCGGTCAGCAGGTGGTGGTCTTCATGACGGCCACCCTGGCGGCGGTGGGCGCGGCCGGGATACCCCAGGCCGGGCTGGTCACCATGGTCATCGTGCTGAACGCGGTCGGCCTGCCCCTGGACGGCATCGGCCTGATCCTGGCGGTGGACTGGTTCCTCGACCGCTTCCGCACCGCCATCAACGTCTGGGGCGACAGCGTTGGCGCCGCGGTTATCGGCCGCGTTATTCGCCAGGCGGGATGAAGTCCCCGCCGCGGCAACTCAGAGGCGATCCTCGTAGCGGCGGATTTTCGCATCGTCCGACAGCATGCTCAGGAACAGCTGCCATTCGCTGAGCGTGCGGAATTGCTCCACGCCCTGCAGCGCCTCGCGCGCCACGCGGCTGTCGAGTTCGACAGGCTCGCCGTCGCTGACCGCGCTGACCTCCACCAGGGCGTAGTCCCCCGTACCCATGGCGACACCACCGTAGACCGGGGATTCCTCGGCCGGCCGCCCCAGGGCGAAGGCCTTGCGGCTCACCGCCCGGTTGACCTTCGGATCATCGCGATCAGCGCCCTCGACGAAAGTCCACTCCAGCGATTCGCGCTCACCGAGGGCCGCCGGTTCCAGGCCGGCCCGCAATTCGGCCAGCAGGGCCTCACCATGCTCACGCGTGCGCTCGCGCAAGGCCTCGGCCAGGAGTTGTTCGCGGATTTGCCCGGCCACGTCACTGAACTCACGCACCCGCGCCTCGTTGTGCTCCAGGCGTCGCAGGACGATGATGCGATCCGGGTCGAGCTCGATGATGGCACTGTTGGCCCCTTCCAGCAGCACCTCGTCGGAGAAGGCAGCTGTGACGACCTTCGGCTCGGCCGCGATGCCATCTCCGCCGCCACGCGAGAACAGGTCGCTTTCCAGCACCGGCAGCCCCAGCTCCTCACTGGCCGGCGCCAGCGCGTCCGGTTGCTCGAAAGCCAGCGCCGCCAGTCGCTCGGCCTGGTCAACGAACAGGCTCTCTGCCTGCTGTCGCTTCCAGGCGTCGGCCACCTCGGCACGGATTTCCTCGAAAGGCTTCACGCCACCGGCCTTGATCTCATTCAGGCGGATGATATGCATGCCGAAATCGGTACGAATCGGATCGCTGATGTCGCCCGGGCTCATCGAGAACACCGCGTCTTCGAACTCCGGTGCCATCACGCCCCGGCTGAAAAGGCCGGTATCGCCGCCGTCGGCACGCGAACCGACGTCATCGGAGACCTCGCGCGCGAGTTCCTCGAAATCCTCGCCAGCCAGCACACGACGCTTGACCTCCAGCGCCTTCTCGCGGGCGATTTCGACCTCTGCATCGCTGGCATCACGCGCCAGCTGGATGAGCACGTGATTGGCACTGCGCTCCTCCCGGGCGAAGAACTGGTCCTGGTTGGCGTCGAACCATGCCCGCAGCTCCGCGTCAGAGGCGTCGATGTCCGCGGCCAGGGCGTCAACCGACAGCTCGACATAGGCGACGCTGACGGTTTCCGGCGTGCGGTAGTCATCGAGATGGGCATCGTAGTGCGCCCGGACCTGCTCGTCGGTGATGGTGATGTCGTCGCGAAAGGCGGCCGCGGGGATGATCGTCCAGCGGATATCACGCTTCTGCCCACGCAGCACGAACAGGGCCTGGGCCTCGGCATCGGTAACCAGCGCCGTGTCGGCAATACCCTGGCGCATCTGCTCGATCAGCATGTCGCGGCGCAACTGCTGCTCGAAGCTTCTTGCATTCATGCCGGTGGTGCGCAGACGCTGTTCGTAGAGTGAGGAGGAGAACTGTTCCCCGTCGAGGAAGGCCGGGAAGCTGCGGATGGCTGCCGCCAGTTGCTGGTCACTGATGCGCAGGCCGTTGCGGTCGGCATACTGGCGCAGCAGTTTCTCGTTGATCAGCTGGTTGAGGGCCTCGGCCTTGAGAATGTCCGGGTTGATGTTGTTGACATCCATCTGCTCGCCGAACATCGCCTGCAACTGACGCCGGTATCGTTGCAGCGCATCCTGGTATTCCTGCAGCGTCACCGGATCACCGTTGACCTCGGCCACGTCCACGGCGCCACCGCCGTCCATGTAGGAGTTGATGCCCCACAAGGCGAAGGGAATGCAGATGAGAAATACGATGACGCCCGCGATCCAGCCCTGGGCGCGCTCTCTGATGAATTGCAGCATGTCGGCTTCCCGCTACGCCCCGAACGGCCCCGTTGCGCTGCGGCGGGAGCCGCCCGGACCCGGGGACAGGGCACGCTTTTTCAGCTTCAGATAATGAAAAGGCGCACCGGTTCGTGCGCCTTTTCGGTACATCAAGTCTGGCGGAGTGGACGGGACTCGAACCCGCGACCCCCGGCGTGACAGGCCGGTATTC
>CAYGQN010000158.1:0-9167 GCA_964351795.1 uncultured Gammaproteobacteria bacterium | reverse complement strand
GTGGAGACCGCCCTGGCGCGGGTCCTCAGCCTGCCCGCCGTGGCCGACAAGCGTTTCCTCATCACCATCGGCGATCGCACCGTGACCGGGCTGGTGGCGCGCGACCAGATGGTCGGCCGCTGGCAGATCCCGGTGGCGGACTGCGCCGTCACCGCGGCGGGCTACCGCGATTACACCGGCGAGGCCATGGCGATGGGCGAGCGCACTCCGCTGGCCATGGTCGACGCCGCGGCCGCGGCCCGGATGGCGGTCGGCGAGGCCATCACCAACCTCGCCTCGGCGCGAATCATGCAGCTTGAGGACACCATCCTGTCGGCCAACTGGATGGCCGCCGCCGGCCATGCCAACGACGATGCCGCCCTGTTCGACGCGGTGCAGGCGGTCGGCATGGAGCTGTGCCCGGCGCTCGGCATCGCCATCCCGGTGGGCAAGGATTCCCTGTCCATGAAGACCCTGTGGCAGGACGCGGCGGGCAGCCACAGCGTCACCGCACCGGTATCGCTCATCGTGTCCGCCTTCGCCCCGGTGGTGGACGTGCGCCGCACGCTCACGCCCGAGCTGCAACTGGACGATGAACCCACCGTGCTGGTGCTGGTCGATGCCGCGCTCGGCCGCCAGCGGCTTGGCTGCTCGGCGCTGGCGCAGGTCTGCGCCAGCATCGGCGATGACACGCCGGATCTCGACGTCCCGGAGGCCCTGCGGGATTTGTTCGCCGGCGTGCAGGCGCTGAACGAGGCCGGACACGTGCTGGCCTGCCACGATCGTTCCGACGGCGGCCTGATCGTGACCGTGCTGGAGATGGCCCTCGCCTCGCGGCTGGGGGTGACCCTCACGCTGGCGCCGGACGCGGCAGTGCTGCCGGCGCTGTTCTGCGAGGAACTCGGCGTGGTGCTGCAGGTGCGCGCCAGTGCGCTCGACACGGTGCGCGCGGCCTTCGCCGGGGATGCCGGGCTGCAGGCACACGTGCGGGTCATCGGCCGGGTGGAGGCCGAAGCGGCGCTGGTGGTCCGCCAGGGCGAGCAGTGCCTGCTGCAGGCCGCGCTCAGCGAGCTGCAGGCCGCCTGGTCGGCCACCAGCCATCGCCTCCAGCGCCTGCGGGACAACCCGGACTGCGCCGACGAGGAGTACCAGAGCATCTGCGATGCCGGCGATCCCGGGCTGTCGCTGCAGCTTGCGCCTTCGGCCGCACCCCTGCCCGGCCTGCACCTGGGCCGCGCCGACCGGCCCGCCGTGGCCATCCTGCGCGAGCAGGGCGTCAACGGTCACAACGAGATGGCTGCCGCCTTCGACGCCGCCGGCTTCCGCACCGTGGACGTACACATGAGTGACATCATCGCCGGGCGGCAATCGCTGGCCGGGTTCACCGGCCTGGCGGCCTGCGGCGGGTTTTCCTACGGCGACGTGCTCGGCGCCGGCGGCGGCTGGGCCGCGAGCGTGCGCTTCAACGAGCACGCCGCGCAGGTGTTCAGCGACTTCTTCGCCCGCCCCGACAGCTTCACGCTGGGCGTGTGCAACGGCTGCCAGATGCTCGCCCGGCTGCGCGATCTCATCCCCGGCGCCGCGCACTGGCCGCGCTTCCTGGGCAACCGCTCCGAGCAGTTCGAAGCCCGGCTGGTGATGGTGGAGGTGCTCGAGTCCCCGTCCATCGTGTTGCGGGACATGGCCGGCTCGCGCCTGCCGGTCGCTGTCGCCCATGGCGAGGGCCGGGTGGCCTTCAACGCCCCGGCCGATGCCGCCGGCGCCATCGCTGCCCTGCGCTACGTGGACAACCGCGGGGATGCGACCGAGCGCTACCCGGCCAACCCGAACGGCTCGGCCGGTGGCCTGACCGGCTTCACCAGCAGCGATGGCCGCGCCACCATCATGATGCCGCACCCGGAACGCCTGTTCCGCAGCGTCCAGTACAGCTGGCTGCCCGCGCACTGGCGCGGCGAACAGGGCCCCTGGCTGCGCATGTTCCAGAACGCCAGGCTCTGGGTCGGGTGAACCGGCCTGCTTGAACTGCACCCTGCGGATATGCGCTGATAGGCGTCATGACCGACGACGATGCCAAGCTGTTCCGCGAGCTGGTGGGGGATGTGAACCCGCTGCGGGCCGATGTCGTCGCCCCGGCGCGGCCCAAGCCGCGGCCACGGCCACGGCAGCGGGAACTCGACGAGCAGGCGGTGCTGGCGGAATCCCTGCTCGGCCCGGATGATGTCGAGCTGGAAACCGGCGAGGAACTGCTGTTCGCCCGGCCCGGTATCCAGCACGGCACCATGCGGCGCCTGCGCCGCGGCCAGCTCAGCGTGCAGGGCGCACTGGATCTGCATGGCATGACCGCCGACATCGCCCGCCTTGCCGTCGCCGGCTTCCTGCGCGATGCGCTGGCGCGTAACCTGCGCTGCGTACGCATCGTCCACGGTAAGGGGCGGGGCTCGAAAAACGGCAAACCCGTTCTGAAACAAAAAGTTGCCATGTGGCTGCGCAAGCGCGACGAAGTCCTTGCCTATACCTCCGCCCGCCCCCAGGACGGCGGCACCGGGGCCATTTACGTCCTGCTGCGCCGTGCCGAGAACGGCGGCTGAAGTCCACTGCCAGACCGCCCGTTAAAGCGAGCGTCATCGGCGCCGCTGACCAACCGTCGGTGGCAGATGCGCGACAGCGTCCGCGCCCGCGCAGCAAAACTGTGCAAATTGGCCTAAAATCCTCAATCCGCACTTCACGAGCAGCGACGCCTTGAGCACAATCCTGATCGTTGATGACCAGTCCACCAGCCGGATCATCCTTGAAGGCCTGGTGGCCACGGTCGAGGCCGGTATCCGGACGGTGAGCTTCGGCGACCCGCTGCAGGCCCTGGCATGGTGCGCCGAAAACACCCCCGACCTGGTGCTCACGGATTACAAGATGCCCGTGGTGGACGGCGTGGAGTTCATCCGCCGCTTCCGCGAGACCGCCGGCTGCGGCGATGTGCCGGTCATCGTCATCACCATTGTCGACGACAAGACCGTGCGCTATCGGGCGCTGGAAGCGGGCGCCACCGATATCCTCAACAAGCCGGTGGATCATCACGAATGCCGGGCCCGCTGCCGTAACCTGCTGACCCTGCGGCGACAATCGCAAATCATTCGCAACCGCGCCCGCTGGCTGGAAAAGCAGGTGGCCGAGGCAACCCGCCTGCTGCACGGCCGCGAGCGCGAATCGGTGAGCCTGCTGGGCCGCATCTGCGAACAACGCCTGGACCCGACCGGCCTGCGCGGCGAGCGCGTTGGCCGTTTCGCCAGCCTCATCGCCGCCCGCACCGACCTGTCCAGCGAGGAACGGGACCTCATCGAGCTGGCGGCGCCACTGCACGACGTCGGCATGGCGGCCATCCCCGACAACATCGTGCTGCGCGCCGGCGGGCTGAGCGAGGCCGAGCACCGGCTGGTGCAGTCGCACACCCGGCGCGGCCACGAACTGCTGTCCGGAAGCCAGTCACCCTACCTGCAGATGGCGGCAAGCATCGCCCTGCATCATCACGAGCGCTTCGATGGCAGCGGCTATCCCGGCGGCCTGGCCGGTGCCGCCATCCCGCTGGTGGCGCGGATCGTCGCGGTTGCCGACGTCTACGACGCCATCACCTCCGACCGGCCGTACGCACAGGCGATGTCACTGGACGCGGCACTGGATTTTCTGAACCGGGGCAAGGGGGGGCTGTTCGATCCCGACTGCGTGGAGGCGCTGGCCAGCCAGATGGACAGCGTTGCCGCATTCGATCAGCAGCACCGGATACTTCACCGAGTAGACTAGGAAAGCACGGATGCAATCTGCCGGAATCCAAGGCGCCGCCTGGCCGGTGCGGCTGATGTTCCGGCTGCGCGAGCGGCTGGCCTCACGCGCCGACTCCGAACACGAACAGGCCCTGCTGCGAATTCTCATCGGCGGGGTGTTCTGGTTCAGTTACCTGTGGCTGGTACAAGAATCGGCAGGGCTGCCCTGGCACGCACGGTACGGGGCGGCCAGCTACATCCTGGATGCAGCCGGCATCTTCGCCGCCATCATCATCCACCCGGCCGTGTCGGTTCCCAGGCGCTTTGCCGGCATGCTGGTCGATGCCGGTGCCATGACCTACGCCATGTCGGTCACCGGTGAGCTGGGTTCCTGGCTGGTCGCCGTGCTGCTGTTCGTCACCTTCGGCCATGGTTTCCGGTACGGCAATCGCTACCTCGCCTGCAGCGCGGGGCTGGCGCTGGCAGGTTTCAGTTTCGTGCTGCTGACCGACGAGTACTGGGCCACGCAGAGAGTGCTCGGTACAGGCCTGTTCTTCTCGTTGATGATCCTGCCGGGCTACGTGGCCGTGCTCATCGCCCGGCTGCAAACCGCCGTGCGCGAAGCCGAGGAAGCCAACAACGCCAAGAGCCAGTTCCTGGCCAACATGAGCCACGAGATCCGCACGCCGCTGAACGGCGTCATCGCCATGACCGAGCTGCTGGCCAGAACGCCGCTGAGGAATGACCAGAGCGAGTTCGTGGACACCATCCAGAGCTCCGGCAAGACACTGCTCGCACTCATCAACGACATCCTCGATATCTCCAAGATAGAGGCCGGCAAGGCCACGACCGAGCACCTGGATTTCGACCTGCACGAGCTGGTCAACGGCACCGCACGCATGTTCGAGCAGCAGGCCCGGGACAAGGGCCTGCGCCTGCAGGTGCAGTTCGACCCGGATGTTCCCTGGGACCTCAACGGAGACAGGCTGCATCTGCAGCAGGTGCTCATGAACCTGGTTTCCAATGCCGTCAAGTTCACGCCCCAGGGCAGCGTCGCGGTGCGGGTGAGTGCCTCCAGCATCACCGACACCACCGCAACGGTGCATTTCGCGGTCCGGGATACCGGTATCGGCATTGGCAAGGCCGAACAGGGGCGGATCTTCGAGAAGTTCACCCAGGCCGATGAGTCCACCACGCGCCGCTTCGGCGGCACGGGGCTGGGTACCGCGATTGCCAGGCAACTGGTGGAGCTGATGGGCGGGCGCATGGGGCTCATCAGCGCACCCGGCGAGGGCAGCACCTTCTGGTTCGAGCTGCCCATCGCGCGTCAGGCCGGCGCCAGCACGCCCCCGCGGCTGCTGCATGCGCGCGCCCTGATCCTCGCCGGCAGCGCCCAGCCCTGGCGCCCCATCGCCGCGCAGCTGGAAAACATCGGTATTGCGTGGCGCCATGCCGAGACCGAGGAGCGGGCGCTCGGCGAACTGGAGCGGCTGCAGCAGGGCGCGGGCCAGTGCATCGTGTTCGTCGTCGATGAAGCCGGGCCGGACCCCCGGTGCGCGGGAACCCTGCTCGACGCGGCACCGGACCTGCGTATCGTCGCGGTGGCAGACGCCGGCGCCGACACCGAGGCCCTCCTGGAGGCCGGCTACTTCTGCGTGCTCGGCAACCCGGTCTCGCGCCCCCTGCTCATCAATGCACTGCATGCCAGCGGCATCGCCCTGGCCGACAGCGAGCCGAAGTCCGCTGCCGCCGAAGCCCTGGATGAGGTCACGGGCCTGAACATCCTCGTCGGCGAGGACAACCCCACCAACCAGAAAGTCATCTCCCGCATTCTGGAGCAGGGTGAGCACCGGGTCACCGTGGTGAGCAACGGCGAGGAGGTGCTCGACACCCTGGAGACCACCGATTTCGACCTGCTGGTCATCGACATGCAGATGCCAATCATGGGTGGCATCGAAGCGGCGCAGGTGTACCGGTTCATGCGGCCGGAGCGCGCCGCGATGCCGATTCTCGTGCTGACTGCCAACGCCACGACCGAAGCGGCGCAGGACTGCGAAGAGGCCGGCGTCTCGGCATTCCTGACCAAGCCGGTCGAGCCGCGCAGGCTCCTGTCGGTGGTCAGTGAGCTGTGCCGCGATCAGCGTCCCCTGCCGCCACCGGTACCTGACAAGATGGCCGGGGAAACCCGCCTGCGCGTGGTGCCGACATCGCCTTCGCCGCGCGAGCCGGTACTGGAGGCCGATACGCTGCAGGAACTGGCGGCGCTCGGCGGCAGTCTCCGGTTCATGGATGACCTCATCAACGGGTTCCTGGCCGACAGCGAGCGCCTGCTCGCCGATATCCACAGGGCCCTGGAGGATGCCGACACCACCGCCATCGCTGATCTGACCCACGCGCTGAAGGGCAGCGCACGCAGCGTCGGCGCGACCTCACTGGCGGCGCTGTGCCAGGACGTGTCCCGCCTGTCGCCGGCGGAGCTGCGGGACCGATGTGCTGAACTGAAGGAGCAGTTCCGGAAGGAATTCGAGCGGACCCGCTCCGCGCTGCTCTCCTGGCTGGAGAACAGCGACGAAGCGGCGCTCTAGCTGCCCCGCCCTGCAAGGACGGGGGCGGCGGTCAGGTCAGGCGCTCTCGCGGCCGGCTTCGTCCGACCCGCGCTCGACAAGCACCTCCTCGTCGGCCCGGCTGGCGGCCACGCGATTCTGGCTGCGCACCAGGCGCATCATGGTGCGCACGTCCTTGTCGGACAGGCCCATCGCGGCGTCCACCCAGATATCGCACACGCGCAGAAGCTCCTCGTAGGTCACCGGGTTGGCCTGCTGGCGTACCCGCTGCATGGCCACGTGGGCATTGCGGCGGCGGCGATGCGAGCGAACATAGCTGTACAGGGCTTCCACGCCCTCCTCGGGTTCAGCGAGGACATTGACGATACCCATGTCATACAGCTCTTCGGCGCTGTACATGCGCCCGCTGAGAATCATGCGCTCGGCCGGCCCGGCGCCAAGCCGCTGGCTCAGCATCTGGTAGGCACCCATCCCGGGGAACAGATTGAACAGCACTTCCGGCAGGCCCATCTGCACACCGCGCTCGGCCACGATGACATCACTGGACAGCGCCGCCTCGAAACCGCCGCCGAGCGCCTCTCCGCGCACCAGGGATATGGTGGTGACCGGCAAGTCGTAATTGACCAGGTTCGGGTGCAGCACATCGATGCAGGCCTTCGCGTATCGCAGCAGCCCGTCGCGGTCACCACGCTCGATGCAATTGACGAAGCGGTTGAGATCACCACCGAAGTTGAACACCGAGGCATCACCGGAAGTGAGCACCTGGTACTCGACCGGTACCAGGTCGCCCTGGAAGGGCAGCCGGCCTTCGTACTGGATCAGGGTGTTCTGGTACTGGCGCAATTCGCCGAGCAGCTCCGCGGTAAAGCAGGGCCGCGGCGATGGCTGCATGTACAGCCAGACAGTACGGGCGCGCGCATCCACTTCCACGCGCAGTTGCCTGAAGTTCTGTAGGTACGCTTCGTTGGTAAACCGGATGGTGCTCATGATGCCTCCTCGCTTGGCCTCAAAAAATCGACGTCGGAATCGACGTTGCGGCGAAAAGCCCGGGCGGCGAGGTCCACCGGACGAACCACCCTGAGGCGGCGCACTGGCATGACCGTCTTATGTCACCAGCCGGCCTTTCCTCCAGGGTTTGTGGGTGCTTCGTTATCGTTATGGATACAAGTTTTCACAACTTATCATACCGCCGGAACTACGACACATTTGTTAACGCGCGGACCGATCATCAAGGCTGCGATTTCCATCACAAAATTACCACCTCAGGCTTGATTTTCCACCATGCCGGCCCTGGCCGGCCCGACCAGGGCCACGGCCATGGCCGCAATGCCCTCCCGGCGGCCGGTGAAGCCCATGGCTTCAGTGGTCGTCGCCTTGATGCTGATACGGTCGACGGGGATGCCGAGGTCGCCCGCGAGATTCCCGCGCATGGCCTCGATGTAGGGCGCCAGCCTGGGCCGCTCGGCGATAACCGTGACATCACAGTTGTGCACCATCATGGACTGCCCGGCGAGCAGTTCCGCAACCCGCCGCAGCAGCAGCCGGCTGTCGACCCCGGTGAGGCCCGGGTCGGTATCAGGGAAATGCTTGCCGATATCGCCCAGCGCGCAACTGCCGAGCAGGGCATCGCACAGCGCATGAATGAGCACATCACCATCGGAATGGGCAGCGAGGCCGAATTCGAAGTCGATGCTCACCCCGCCGAGTACCAGGGGTGTCCCGGCAGCGAAGCGATGGGCATCGAACCCCTGTCCTATGCGCATTGGTCATTCTCCGTTGAATCGTGCTGGGCCAGCAGGTACAGCTCGGCAAGCTGGCGATCGTAGGGTTCGGTCACCTTGATGTTGTCCGGGTGCCCCGGCACGAGCAGCGGGGCCTGGCCGGCCAGTTCCATCGCCTGGGCCTCGTCGGTGACCACGTGCCCGGCCTCGAGTGCCGCGTTGATGGCGGCATGCAGCGCCGCGACCCGGAACAGCTGCGGTGTGAGCGCATGCCAGAGATCCCGCCTGTCGACGGTTTCGGCAACGCTGCCGTCGCCGGCACGACGCTTCATGGTGTCGCGCACCGGCGTGGCGAGCAGCGCCCCGACAGGGTGCGCCAGGGCGGCATCGATCAGGTTGGCCAGGTCACCCGGCCGCACGCACGGCCGGGCCGCATCGTGCACCATCGCCCACGTGGCCTGGGGCTGCTCGGCCTGCAGGTAGGCCAGCGCCGCCAGCACCGAGTGGCAACGCTCGGCCCCGCCGACAACGGTCACCACCGGCTTGCTCACCCGCAGCGCCAGCTCCGCCCAGTGCCGATCGTCCGCCGCCAGCGCCAGCACGACGCCGGCGACGCCGGCCTGCGCCGCCAGGCGCTCGACGGTGTGCTGGATGACGGCGCGACCGGCCACATGCAGGTACTGCTTGGGGATCGCCGAGCCCATGCGCGTGCCGCGCCCGGCCGCCGGCACCACCGCCCAAAGCCCGTGCTGCGAAGCTGCGCTCATGGCCCGTCGCCCTCCGATTCGATGGTATGCAGGAACACCTCGCCGTCCCGGATCATGCCCATCTCGCTGCGCGCCCGCTCCTCGACGGCCTCCTGGCCCTCGCGAAGATCATCGACCTCGGCCTGAAGCGCCCGGTTGCGGGTTTCCAGCCGGGCGTTTTCCTGCGCCTGCTCGGCCGTGGCCTGGCGCAGCTCACGCAGGCTGGCGTACCCCCCCTGGCCGAGCCACAGGCGCACGTGCAGGCTCAGCAGGACCAGCAGCAGCACCGCGATGAGAAGCTTCATGACGGCGGCCGCGCCGGTGGCTCAAGCGCTGCCGGACGCTGTCGGTGGCGCGGTGCTCATCCGGTACGGTCGAGGTTGTAGAAGGCCTTGCGTCCCGGCC
>CAYGQN010000157.1:0-9203 GCA_964351795.1 uncultured Gammaproteobacteria bacterium | reverse complement strand
GGGGTTGGGCTTGAAGGACATCACCTCGTCGCAGCTCACCACGTCGATGAATGATGCCCGCAGGCCGGCGCCCTCGAGCAGCCGTTCGACCGCCCCGGCGGTGCCGTTGGAGAAGGCGAACAGGCGCATGCCCGCAGCGGCGGCCGCCGCCAGCCCCGGCGCGGCGTCCGGGAACGCGGGCAGGTCGGCGAACACCCCCAGCAGCGCCTCGCGCTGCGCGGCCTCCAGCACCAGCTCGAAGCGCGCGCAGCAGTAATCCAGGGCATCGGCCACGCACACCGGGAACGGCGCGTAGTGCTGCATCAGGCCGCGACGGAAGGTGTACTCGAGCTGCTTCTCCCGCCACAGCTGCGAGAAGGCCGGCGCGCGCTCGCCCACGTGGGCGCGCAGCGCCGCGACCACACCGTGGGTATCGATGAGCGTGCCGTAGACATCAAAGGCGAGCGTGGCGGGCATGATGATTCAGGCGCTGGCGGCCATGCCGCGGGCGATGGCGTCCATGGCGCCGAGTTCGGCCGCCCAGCGGCGGATGTTCGGGTAAGCCTCCAGGCCACCCTCCAGCCGCGCGGCGGAGCCGGCCGCGGCCGGGTAGCCCAGCGCATCGGCAATGCTCAGGGATTCGCCGGCGACGTAGGGCCCTTCGGCCAGCCAGCCGTCCAGCACCGCCAGCATGCGATGTGCGGAATGCTCGAAGAAGCTCGCCGCCTCGGGCACGGGGTGAATCACGCTCATCATGAACTGGCCGGCCAGCGCCGGGCTGAGGTCGGTGGCCAGGAAGGCGCAGCGCTCGTACACCAGGGCGCGTTCGGCCAGCGTCGCCGGCATCAGCCGCTGGCACTTGTCGGCCAGGTACAGGGCGATGGCCAGCGTGCCGTAGATGGTCACCGGCGAGGCCGGATCCTCGTCGCGCAGCACCGGCGCGCGGCCCACCGGGTTCACCGCCAGGAAATCCGCCTGCAGGTGCTCGCCGGCCATCAGGTCGATGACGCGGGTGCGATACTGCAGGCCCAGCAACTCCAGCATGACCGTGGCCTTCTGGCCGTTGGCCGTTTTCACCGTCCACAACTCGAACATGATTGCGTCTCCCTGGCGTTGTCCAGTGCTTGCCGCGTTGCTGCCCTTGCCGTCAGGGCGCGCCGAGGATTTCCACCCGCTCGCCGGCCGCACCCTGCAGGCAGATTGCCGGCGCGGATTCCGCGCCCAGGGGGCTAGCATACACAGCGGCGCCGGCCGGCAGCGGGCCGGGTGTTTCAATGCCGAGGATGGCCATGGCCGGTGGCAGTTCGCCGGGCCCGCAGGGCCGCAGGCCCGTCTCCGGCGGGAAGGCATCGATTTCCACCAGGCAGCCGCCGGCCAGCGTCAGCGCGGTGATGGTGTAGCGCGCCTCCAGGGATTCACCCAGCGCCCGCGACAGCCCGGTCACCCGCGAGGGCACGTCGGCGGCATCGGCCAGCCCGAAGCGCGCGCGGTACCAGTGCTTCATGGCGCTGAAATCCTGCCCGCCGAGTATGCCGACGAAGCAGGACTCCACCTCGGCGCTGGCCATGCGCAGGTCGAAGCCCGGCACCGGCCCCTTGATCTGCGTGAGGTACAGCAGCTGCCCTGAGGGGCCCTGCACCTGCATGGCGCGGATGCTGTCGGTGAAGGACAGGTCCTGCGGTGGCCCGATGATGCGCCAGGGCGAATCCGCCAGCCTTGCGGCCAGGGCATCGCAGTCGCGCACCAGGATCTCGGCGGCGTTCCAGCCCGTGGTGCTGAAGGGGACGTAGTCCGCCGGCACGGGGCCGTCGACGAAGCGCAGGTAATGCCCGGGCGCCGCCGCCGGCTCCAGCAGCAGGTAATCACGGCCGGCCGTCGCCGGCGCCTGCCAGCCGGCGGCGGTTGCCGCATCGACCCTGTCGCTGGCCACGCGGCGGTGCGCCAGGTGGCCGCACCAGGCCGCCTCGCAGGCGGCGAGATCATCGGCCACGAAGGTGACGCAGCGGATCGGGCCGGGGCGGATGACGTCCATGCTCAGGCGGCGGGCGGCTCAGCCGTCGTCAAGGCGCGGGCTGTGCTGCAGGCCGGCCTCGGCGAAGGCCCGCTTGCCCGCCTGCGCCAGCGCGTACAGGCGCGCCGTCTCGCCGCCGGTCTGGCGGATGACCGCCTCGTGGGTATCGCGCGCGGCGGCGCGCCAGGCGGCATCCTGGGCCGGCGTCAGGTGATGCACGCTGAGCGTGGGGTCGGCGATTGTCTTGCGCAGCAGGCCATCCACGGCGGTGCGGATGTTCTCGCGGCCTTCCTGGACGCTATCCATGCTGTTGATGATGAGCGTGCGCTGGTCCTGCCGCAGGGACTGCCACCAGTCCAGGTTCGCGACCGTGACACCGGTGTCGATGGCGTGGCGCGTGAGCGTGTAGTGCTTCGCCTCGCGGGACATGCCGAAGATGGCGTACATGCCGGTGCCGGACTGGCCGGACTCGATGAGCCCGGTCTGCAGCGCCGGCAGGGTTTCGGCGAAGCTCACCGGGATGCTGTCGGCGCCGATGGCCTCGGCGAACACGCGCGAGCCGACGGCATTGGAGGCGCGCATGGGCACGCCGGCGGCATCCTCCGGCGTGAGGATGGGAATGCGCGAGTAGATGTTCGTCCAGCCGACCTCCGACCACACCAGTGGCTCGATGCCCTTGCGCCGGAACAGCTCGGCGAAGGCCGGCACGAGGTAGTTGTCCATGACGAAGTCCACTTCCTCGCGCGAGACGAACAGGTAGGGCGTGAGCAGCAGCGACAGCTCCGGCACCACCGTGGCCAGGCCCTGCAGCGAGAAGCCGCCGATCTGGATGCGGCCGCGGCGCAGGTTGGCCAGCACGCCCTCCTCGCCGCCGAGTTCACCGGTGATGAACAGCTCCAGGCGCAGGTCGGCCGGGTCGGCGGCGCGAAAGCGCGCCACGAAACGCAGCCACAGATCATGCCAGGGGGTTTTCGGGGCCGACAGGGAGGCGATGCGGACAACGCGCACCGCGTCCTGCCCCTCGCCGGCACAGGCGCCAAGCAGCAGCGCCGGCGCGGCCAGGGCACCGGCACGCAACACGGCGCGGCGGCGGGGGCTGGCAGGCGGCTTCGGGCTGGCGGGCATAGGGGTGCAACCTCGTCGGGCGCCATCCGCCGCCAGGGCGGCAGCGTCAATGGCAACGCTCAACGCAGCAAGATACTATCCGGGGCTGATTCATTGCCACCGCCGGCAGCCACCCGCAAGCCAGCCTTGAACAAGCCACCCCAGCGCCGCCCCGAGGAACACCGTGCCGAGCGGCTGCTGGCGCTGCTGGGCCGTTTCGAGGCGGGCATGACCTTCCTTGCCTTCGTGGTGATGGTCGGTGCCATCTTCATCGATGTCGCCACGCGCGAGATCACCGGCGTGGGCATCGCCTGGGCGCGGCAGACCGGCGTGTACGCCAACATCGTGGTGGTGATGCTGGGGATCGGCATCGCCTCGTCCCGTGCCGCGCACCTGCGGCCGCGCTTCGCCGATCACTGGCTGCCGGCGCGCTGGCAGGCGCGGCTCGGCTTCGCCGGGGATGCGCTGATGGCCCTGTTCTTCGCCGTCCTGGCCGGCCTGGCCGCACACGTGACGCTGGAGTCCGTCCAGCTGGCCGAGCGCTCCACCGTCATCGGCGTGCCGGTGTGGCCGGTGATGGCCGTGATGCCGCTCGCCTTCACCCTGGTGGCGCTGCGGCACGCGGTATACGCCCGCTACCCGGCCCTGCGCCCGGCGGATCCGCTGCCGGCGCGCGGCGATACCGCAGCGGCGAACCGGCCGTGATTGCCGCCGGCCTCATCGCGCTGGTCCTGGTGCTGCTGGTGCTGCGCCAGAACCTCATCGTGATCCTCGGCTGTGCGCTCGGCTTCCTGTATCTCACCGTCAGCGGTGATCCGCTGCGCTTCATCGTGCTGGACGCCTGGCAGGCGCTCAACCACGACGTGCTGCTGTCCATTCCGTTGTTCATTCTCGCCGGCCAGCTGATGTCCCGCGGCAGCATGGCCGAGCGCATGGTGCGCTTCGTACGGGCCGTGACCCGGCCCGTGCCCGGTGGCCTGGCGATTGCCACGGTGCTGTCCTGCGCCCTGTTCGCCGCCATCTCCGGCTCCTCCACGGTCACGCTGCTGGCCGTGGGCAGCGTGATGTACCCGGCGCTGCTGCAGGCCGGCTACACGCGCAGCTTCGCCCTGGGCGCACTGTGCGCGGCGGGCACGCTGGGGATCATCGTGCCGCCGAGCATCCCGCTCATCCTCTACGGGGTGATGACCAACACTTCCATCACCGACCTGTTCATCGCCGGCATCGGCCCGGCGGCGCTGCTCACCGCACTGATGGCCGCCTGGGCGGTATGGAAGAACCGCGACAAGCGCGACGGGCCCTGGGACGGCGCCGAGATCCGCGGCAGCTTTGCCGCCGGGGCCTGGTCGCTGGCCATGCCGGTGCTGATCCTCGGCGGCATCTATACCGGCCACTTCACCGCCACCGAGTCCGCCGCCGTGGCGGTGGTGTACGCGCTCATCATCGAGACCCTGGTACACCGGGAGCTGGCCGGGCGCGCCGTTGTCGAGGTGGTCACCGACACAACGCGCCTGCTGGGTTCCCTGTTCCCGGTGCTCATGTTCGCCGTGGGCCTGAACGTGTTCTTCACCTACGAGCAGGTGCCCACGCAGATGGTGACCTGGGTCACCGCGCACGTGGACTCCCCGGTTGCCTTCGTACTGGCCAGCAACCTGTTCCTGCTGCTGGCGGGCACGGTGATGGACATCGGCTCGGCCGTGCTGGTGCTCTCGCCGATACTCGCGCCGGTGGCGGCCGCCCAGGGCATGGACCTGGTGCATTTCGGCATCATGATGATCGTCAACCTGGAAATCGGTTATCTCACCCCGCCGTTCGGGCTCAATCTCATCGTTGCCATGGGTGCCTTCAACGAGGATTTCGCCACCATCGTGCGCAGCGTGCTGCCGTTCCTGGCGCTGATGCTGGCGGGGCTGGTGATCGTGAGTTTCGTGCCGGCGCTGTCGCTGTTCCTGCTGTGAGCGGCGACGGCACACAGTCGATGGCCGCCGCCAGCCTCCGGCGCGGCGTGAAACCGCCCGGCGGCAGCGCGCCCGCGCACCCGCACCGCCATGGCAGGCGCGGGTGCGGGCCCGGGCCCGGCCCGGTCCGCCACGCCAGCCCCGCAACACCACACCGCTGAGGCGCAGCTATGCAGACCCTGCCGCTCTACCAGGTCGATGCCTTTGCCAGCCAGCCCTTCCAGGGCAACCCGGCGGCCGTGGTGCCCTTGCCCGAATGGCCCGAAGACAGCCTGCTGCAGGCGATCGCCGCCGAGCAGAACCTGTCCGAGACCGCCTTCATCGTCGACGGGGACGGCGACTGGGAATTGCGCTGGTTCACCCCGGCCACGGAAGTGGACCTGTGCGGCCACGCCACCCTGGCCGCCGCGCATGTGCTGTTCGAGCATCTCGGTGCGCGGGGCGACGCGCTGTGTTTCAGTACCCGCAGCGGTCCCCTGCGGGTGCGCCGCGAGCAGGCGGGGCTGGTGATGGATTTCCCGGCGGTGGCCAGCACGCCCTGCCAGCCGCCGCCGGCGCTGGTCGCCGGCCTGGGCCTGACGCCGGCGCATACCCTGGCCGGCACCGACTACCTGGCCGTGCTCGCCGATGCCGCGGCGGTGGCCGCGCTGCAACCGGACCTCGGCCAACTGGCGCGGCTCAACCGGCGCGGCATCATCGTTACCGCCAGCGGCAGCGATCACGGCGATGGCCGCTACGATTTCGTGAGCCGCTTCTTCGCCCCGGGCGTAGGCGTGCCCGAGGATCCGGTGACCGGCTCGGCGCACTGCCAGCTGGCGCCCTACTGGGCCGGCCGGCTCGGCCGTGAGCGCCTGCTGGCCCGGCAGTTGTCGGCCCGCGGTGGCGATGTCCACTGCACGCTGCTCGGGGATCGCGTGGCCCTGCGCGGCCAGGCCGTGACCTGGCTCGTCGGCCACATCCACCTCCCATAGCCGCTGCCCGCGGCGCCGCGCCCGCCCGGCCTGCCCCGCCGCGCTTGCAACCGTCATCGCGCATCGGTAAACAGTGACAAGGATTCACGGGCAGGGACGATGCCGCAGGTTTGCCGACCCGACATCATCGACGTGGAAGCCTCCGGCTTCGGCCGGGGCAGCTACCCCATTGAAGTGGGCTTCGCGCTTGCCGATGGCACGCGCTACTGCGCGCTGATCCGGCCGCTGCCGGGCTGGGACCACTGGGACCCGCGCGCCGAGCGCGTCCACGGCATCGACCGCCAGGCGCTGCTGAGCGCCGGGCGCGAGGCCGGTGAGGTCGCCGCCGAGCTCAACCGCCTGCTGGCCGGGCGCACGCTGTACAGCGACGGCTGGGTGGTGGACGACCCCTGGCTGCGCAACCTCTTCCACAGTGTCCGCCAGCCGATGCTGTTCCGCGTGAGTGCGCTGGAGATGATCCTCAACGAGGCGCAGCTCACGCGCTGGGCGGGCGCCCGCGATGCCGTGGTGACACGCCTGGGGCTGGACCGGCACCGGGCCAGTGCCGATGCACTCATCATCCAGGAAACCTGGGTGGCCACCCGTGATGACCTGGCCCTGGACGACAGCGCACCGGCGCCGGGCCACTGACGCCGGCCGTCGGGGCAGTGTCAACCGGTAAGCAGTGTCATTGTGTGTCGTGTGTCAGGGGCTGCTGACAAACCAGCAACCGATGCCATAATGGGCCACTTGCCAAGGCCGCAGAGAGCGGACCTCTGCGAAACGCTGAAGGAGAGCAGATGCAATACCACGCATACGAAATGGCGCATGCCGCCCTCGCACCGCTTCGCTGGCAGTGCAAATACCTGAAAAAATCCCTGAAATCCCCGCTGAACCCGCTTGCCCATACCTTCCCGGGCAAGATGGTTGCCGCCTCCTGCGAGGTGTTCAACCGGGTGACCAAGCGCTACGGCAAACCCGAGTGGGGCCTGGAATCCACCCGCGTGGACGGCGTGGAAGTGCCGCTCATCGAGGAGGTGGTCAGCAAATCCGCCTTCTGCGATCTGCTGCACCTGCGCAAGGCCACCCGCAAACCGGGCGCCGCCGACCAGCCCAAAACACTGATCATCGCGCCGATGTCCGGCCACTATGCAACGCTGCTGCGCGGCACGGTCACGGCGATGCTGCCCGAGCACGATGTGTACATCACCGACTGGCGCGATGCCCGCGACATACCCCTGGTGATGGGCCGCTTCGACCTCAATGATTTCATCGACCACATCATCGCCTTCATCGAGCATCTGGGTGAGAACACACACGTGGTGGCCGTGTGCCAGCCGGCGGTGCCGGCGCTGATCGCCGCGGCGGTGATGGCCGCCGACGAGAACCCGCTGCGCCCGGCCTCGATCACCCTGATGGGCGGGCCCATCGATACGCGCCGCAACCCCACCGTGGTCAACGAGCATGCCGAGCGTCGCGACATCGGCTGGTTCGAGCGTAATGTCATCATGCAGGTCCCATGGCCGAACCTCGGCGCACTGCGGCGCGTGTACCCGGGCTTCATCCAGCTGACCGGCTTCATGACCATGAACCTGGACCGCCACCTGGAAGCGCACAGCAACCTGTTCAGCAACCTCATCAAGGGTGACGCCGATCCGGTCGAGCAGCATCGCCGCTTCTACGACGAATACCTGTCGGTGATGGACCTGCCGGCGGAGTTCTTCCTGCAGACCGTGCAGAGCGTGTTCCAGGAACATGCGCTGCCGAAGGACGAGTTCATCCACCGCGGCCGCAAGGTGGACTGCAGTGCCATTCGCGACATCGCCCTGCTGACCGTCGAGGGTGAACGCGACGACATCTGCGGCCTGGGCCAGACCGAGGCAGCCCATGACCTGTGTGATCGCCTGCCCGATGATCTGCACTTCCACTACGTGCAGGAAGGCGTGGGGCATTACGGCGTGTTCAACGGCACGCGCTGGCGCACGGAAATCCAGCCGCGCATCCGCGACATGATCAAGTCGGTGGAGGCGCGCATCGCCGGCAAGCCGCGTAACGTGCGCCGCCTGCGGGTGGCCTGAGCAACCGCGCGCGGCGCATGGCACTGCCACGCACGCCGGGGCCGGCCTGCGACAGCGATGGCAGCAGTCAGGCTCGCCGCAAGCCGGGCGACGCCCACCGGCGGCCGGTATTGAGGGCACCGCCGGGTGCGGCCTGCGACAGCAATGGCGCTGGGCGCCCGGGGGCCCTGCCGGCTTGAACGACACGGCCGCATCCGCACTACCGCGGCCACGGAAACTGGTGCCGCCGTTCTGGCTGCTGCTGGCCCTGGCGGCCATGCTGGCCCTGCATCACTGGGCGCCGACGCTGCAGTGGCTGGCTGCGCCCTGGCGCTGGCTGGGCGCCGTCCCGGCCGCCTGTGGCATCGTCATCACCGGTCATGCCGCCCTCGCCTTCCGGCGCGCCGACACCCCGCTGGTACCCTTCCATCGCTCCACGGCGCTGGTCACCGGCGGGCTCTACCGCTACACGCGCAACCCGATGTACCTCGGCATGGCGGCGTTCCTGCTCGGCATGGCGATCATGCTCGGCAGCATCACGGCACTGCTGCCGGTGCCCTTGTTCATGCTCGTCATCGAGTACCGCTTCATCCGGCCCGAGGAGCTGTTCCTGGAAACGCTGTTCGGCGAGGACTACCGCACCTACCGCGAACGCGTGCGGCGCTGGCTGTAGGCACCGGGCTCAGGAATCCGCCAGCGCGGCCCGCACGGCGGCGGCCAGGTGATCCGCGGCCAGCCGTGCCGTCGGCGCCGTCGCAGTGACCGCCGGCAAGGGCAGGTGCAGCAGGCCATCGGCCGGGTTCGCCAGCACCGCATCCACCAGGCCGGCTGGCACGGCCATGTCGGCATCCAGGGCCAGGCCGGTGAAGCCGGCCATCGCCTCGCTGACCCCACGGGCAGCAAGCCGGGTCCGCCCGTCGCGCCGGGGCAGGGCGCCGAAGTTCAGGCCGGTCAGACGCACGGCGGCGCCGGCCAGCAGGTCCCGCGGCGGGATTTCATCCTCAGCCGGCGCCGGCGGGGCCAGCGGCGTGTCGATGACGCTGTGATCCGCTGCGAACAGCAACTCAGCCACGCTGCCGCAGAACACGCTGCCCTGCTCCACCAGCGCCAGGCGCTGCCAGGGGCCCAGCTCCCAGCGCCAGAG
>CAYGQN010000156.1:3107-9216 GCA_964351795.1 uncultured Gammaproteobacteria bacterium | reverse complement strand
GGTCACCGACGTGCATCTGCCGCATATCGCCGAGTTGCCACAGGTTCTGCCGGATCTGTTCGCCGACGCCGCCGAACGCGCCCGCGAGGCCGGCTTCGACGGCGTGGAGCTGCACTACGCCCACGCCTACACCATGGCCTCTTTCCTGTCGGCGCGGAACACCCGCGAGGACGGTTACGGCGGCGCGCGCGAGAACCGCGTGAAGCTGCCGCTGGAGGTGTACCGCCGCGTGCGCGAGCGCGTGGGCGAGGACTACGTGGTCGGCTGCCGTTACCTGTCGGCGGACTGCATCGAGGGCGGCAGCACGGTCGAGGACGCCAGGTACTTCGGCGTGGAGTTCGCACGGGCCGGCATGGACTTCCTGTCGCTGTCGCGCGGTGGCCGCTTCGAGGATGCCCTGCAGCCCCAGGTCGGCTGGTCGGTCTATCCGTACACCGGGCCGAGTGGCTACGAGTGCATGCCCGTGGTCATCTCCGATGCGCAGGGGCCGTTCGGTCGCAACTTCGCCGCCGGCGCCGCCATCCGCGCGGCCGTTCGCGAGGCCGGCTTCACCACCCCGGTGGCTGTCATCGGCGGCGTCCACGGCTTCCGCCAGGGCGAGCAGTTGCTGGCCGAGGGCAAGGCCGACATCGTCGGCGCCGCGCGCCAGTCGCTGGCGGACCCGGACTGGTTCCTGAAGATGCGCCTCGGCCTCGGGCAGGAGGTGAACACCTGCAAGTTCACCAACTACTGCGAGGGCCTGGACCAGAAGCACAAGGTGGTCACCTGCCAGCTCTGGGATCGCATCGGCAAGGGCGAGGCGGGCGTGAAGATGACCCCGGATGGCAAACGCCGCATGACCGCACCGCCGTGGTCACCGCCGGCCGCCTGACGCGGCACCGCCGGCGCACAGGCCATAGCGACCAGCCATTCATCCAGACCGACAGCGAGGAAACACCCTGCAGTCATGAACGACAAGGTGCCCGACCATCCCCATCCCGAGCGCCCGACCCGTGAACTGAGCAACGTCATCATCCGCTTCGCCGGGGATTCCGGCGACGGCATCCAGCTCACCGGCGCCATGTTCAGCCACGATTCGGCCCGGCTCGGCAACGACATCTCCACGCTCCCGGACTTCCCCGCCGAGATCCGCGCCCCGGCCGGCACCCTGGCCGGCGTGTCCAGCTTCCAGCTGAACTTCTCCAGCTACGACATCCACACGCCCGGCGACCGCCCCGGCGTGCTGGTCGCCCTGAACCCGGCCGCGCTCAAGGCGCACCTGGCCGATCTCGATCCGGCCGGCACGCTCATCCTCAACAACGATGCCTTCACCGGGCCGGACCTCGCCAGGGCCGGCTACAGCACCGATCCGCGCGAGGACGACAGCCTGGCCGGCTACCAGCTGTTCTCCCTGCCCATCACCTCCCTCACCGAGGCGGCGGTGGCAGCGGCCGGCATCGGCAAGAAGCAGGCCGTGCTGTGCAAGAACATGTTCACCCTGGGCATGGTGAGCTGGCTGTACGATCGCGCACTGGCGCCGCTGGAGACGCGAATCGAGGAACTGCTCGGCGCGAAGAAACCGCAGATGGCCGAGGCCAACCGCCTGGCCCTGCAGGCCGGCTACAACTACGCCGACACGGTGGAGGTGTTCATGCACCGCTACCGGGTGAAGAAGGCGAGCCTGCCGCCGGGCAAGTACCGGCGCATCACCGGCAACGAGGCCACGGCGCTCGGCTTCCTGGCGGCGGCCGAGGTCAGCGGCCGGCCGCTGGTGTACGCCTCCTACCCCATCACCCCGGCCAGCGACATCCTGCACGAGCTGTCGAAGCTGCGGCATTTCGGCGTGCGCACCATCCAGGCCGAAGACGAGATCGCCGCCATCGGCATGGCCATCGGCGCGGCTTATGGGGGCTCCCTGGGCCTGACCGGCACCTCCGGCCCGGGCGTGGCGCTGAAGGCCGAGGCCATTGGCCTGGCCGTCATGGCCGAGCTGCCGGTGGTCATCGCCAACATCCAGCGCGCCGGCCCGAGCACCGGCATGCCCACCAAGACCGAGCAGGCCGACCTGCTGCAGGCGCTGTTCGGCCGCAACGGGGAATCCCCGGTCGTGGTCGTGGCCCCGTCGACCCCGGCGGAATGCTTCGACATGGCCATGGAGGCCTTCCGCCTGGCAACGAAGTACATGACGCCGGTGTTCTTCCTGTCCGATGGTTACATCGCCAACGGCTCCGAACCCTGGCGCCTGCCGAACGAATCCGACCTGCCGCGCATCGACGTGCACTTCGCCAGCGAGCCGGAAGGCTTCCTGCCCTACGGGCGGGACGCGCAGACGCTGGCCCGGCCCTGGGCAATCCCGGGCACGCCGGGTCTGGAACACCGCATCGGCGGCATCGAGAAGGAGGACGGCACCGGCAACGTCAGCTACAACTCCGCCAACCACGAGAAGATGGTGCACCTGCGCCGTGACAAGATCGCCGGCATCGCCACGGACATCCCGCCCCTGACCGTGGACGGGCCCGACAGCGGCGACGTACTGGTGCTCGGCTGGGGTTCCACCGCCGGCGCCATCCGCCACGCGGCCGACAACCTGCGCCTGCAGGGCCACGCCGTCGCCAGTGCGTGCCTGCGTTACCTGAATCCTCTGCCGGCCAACATCGAGGCCGTGCTGCGCAGCTACCGCCACGTCCTGGTGCCCGAGCTGAATCTCGGCCAGCTGCGCATGCTGCTGCGCGCCGAGTACCTCATCGATGTGCGGGGCCTGAACAAGGTCCAGGGCCAGCCCTTCCGCACCAGCGAAATCGAACAGGCCATCCACGAACTGCTGGCGTGCGACACCCGGCACGCCGCCCACGCCTGAGGAGGCAGCCATGAGCGAAACCGCCAACACCAAGGCAACCGCCGGCTACAGCCGCAAGGACTTCCAGTCCGACCAGACGGTGCGCTGGTGCCCGGGCTGCGGGGACTACTCCATCCTCGCCCAGATGCAGCGGGTGATGCCGGAGATCTGCGCCGAGCTCGCCATCCCCCGCGAGAACATCGTGTTCGTGTCCGGCATCGGCTGCTCCAGCCGCTTCCCCTACTACATGGATACCTACGGCTTCCACACCATCCACGGCCGCGCGCCGACCATCGCCACCGGCCTGGCCGTCTCGCGCCCGGACCTGCAGGTGTGGGTGGTCACCGGCGACGGCGACGGGCTGTCCATCGGCGGCAACCATCTCATCCACTGCCTGCGTCGCAACGTGGATATCAAGATCCTGCTGTTCAACAACGAGATCTACGGCCTGACCAAGGGCCAGTACTCGCCCACCTCGCAGCAGGGCAAGCGCACCAAGTCCAGCCCCATGGGCAGCGTAGAGGAGCCGATGAAGCCGCTGTACACGGCCATCGCCGCCGGGGCCACCTTCGCCGCGCGGGCCATCGCCACGGACTCCGGGCACCTGCAGGAAGTGCTCAAGCGGGCCGCCCGCCACCGGGGCAGCGCCTTCGTGGAAATCTTCCAGAACTGCAACGTGTTCAACGATGGCACCTTCGACCATTTCACGGCCCGCGAGGTGAAGGACGAGCGCACGCTGTACCTGGAGCACGGCCAGCCGCTGCACTTCGGTCGCAACGGCGAACACACGCTGTGCTTCGACAGCGCGCGCGGGGGCATCACACCGGTGGTGAAGACGGTGGACGGGGCCTGCGAGGCCGACGTGGTCGTCCACGACGAGAAGGCCAGCCCGAACTACCTGGCCCGCTTCCTGGCGCAGATGGACGAACACACGCTGCCGATGCCGCTGGGTGTGTACCAGGCCATCGACAAGCCGACCTATGGCGAGATGCTGGACGAGCAGGTCGTCACGGCCATGACTGAACGCGGCCGCGGCGCCTTGGTCGACTACCTGCACCAGGGGGACACCTGGGAGGTGAACTGACCGCCCCGGGCCACCAGCGCCCCTTGCCGGCTTCAGCCGCGAAAGCCCCGCAGCGCCGGTCCACCTCCCGTAGGAGCGGCTTCAGCCGCGAAAGTCCCCCGGCGCCCGCTCCACCTCCCGTAGGAGCGGCTTCAGCCGCGAAAACCCCGCAGCGCCCGATCCACCTCCCGTAGGAGCGGCTTCAGCCGCGAAAGTCCCGGGCACCGGGGCGAAGGCGCATCGGCCGACTGAAGTCGGCCCTACGCTGCCACCCCCGGCGCCGTGCCCGCAGGCATTGCGGCCGACTGAAGTCGGCCCTACGGCGGTGCGGGTTCGGCGGCGGTGACGGCGGCCCGGTTTGCCGGTGGCGTTCGGGTTTGGCGGCGGTGCGCGGGGTGCCGGCGGTGGTGCCGGCATCGACGGTGGCGGGTGCGACGCCGATAGCGCCGGCCCGCGTCAGCCGCAGCGCGAATCCCCGCACTGCAGGCAGGTCATGCAGCCGTCCAGCAGCATCACCGCGCGTGTATTGCACTTGCCGCACAACTGCGCCTGGTCGGGGAAGGCATCGCCCTGCATGCCGGCCTGCTCGCGCTTGCCGGCGAGCCAGGCACTGCTGTGCGGGTCGGCCGGTGCATCGCGCAGGATGCCGATCCCGCGCAGGTGCTGTTCCAGCACATCGCCGATTTCCCCAACCAGGGACGGCACGAAGTGCCCGCCGGGTTTGAAGTAGCCGCCACGCGGGTCGAACACGCTGCGCAGTTCCTCCACCAGGAAGGTGCAATCCCCGCCCTTGCGGAACACCGCCGAGATGATGCGCGTGAGCGCCACGATCCACTGGAAGTGGTCCATGTTCTTGGAGTTGATGAATATCTCGAACGGCCGGCGCAGCTCGTGCTCCGTGCCCTCGTTGAGCACGATGTCGTTGATGGTGACGTACAGCGCGTGCTCGGACAGCGGCGTGCTGATCTTGTAGGTGGCGCCATCCAGGCGCTGCGGCCGCTCGAGGCGCTCGTGCATCTGCACGACCTTGTCCGCGCCAGCACCTTCGGCCGAGGCGTCGCCTGTGGCCTCGGCATCCTCCAGCACGCGCCAGCCGGTAATTCGCTTGTCTATCCTGCGGCTCATCATCAGCCCTCCCGGGGTGCGTGGGCGTAGTAACCCTCTTTCAGCGCATCGAACAGGTTGGCGGCGGTGTGCAGCTCGCCTTCGTATTCCACCATCTCGTCGCCGCGCAGTGTCACCACCTCGCCATCGTCCAGGGTGAAGGCGTAGCGCGTGCGCGCGAGATCGGCATTGCGCACGAGTACGCCCTGGAAACGCGCCGGGTTGAAGCGGAAGGTGGTGCAGCCTTTCAGGCCTTCGTCGCAGGCATGCAGGTAGATGTCGCGGAAGGCCTCGAAAGGGTAGTCCGCCGGCACGTTGATGGTCTTGGAGATGGACGAGTCCATCCACTGCTGCGCCGCTGCCTGGATGGCCACGTGCTGCAGCGGGGCGACATCGTCGGCGGTGACGAAGGCTTCCGGCAGCGGGTGGTCTGCCTCGCCGGCCTCGGGGTCGATGAGTGCGCGGTACAGCAGCAGCTCGTAGCTGTACACGTCCATCTTCTCGCGCGTGCGCCGGTTCTCGCGCACCACGTTGCGCGCGTAGTGGTGGGCGAAGCTCGGCTCGATGCCGTTGCTGGCGTTGTTGGCCATGGACAGCGAAATGGTGCCGGTGGGCGCGATGGAGCTGTGGTGGGTGAAGCGCGCACCCTGCTCGGCCAGGGCCTCGACCAGGGCCGGGTCCTCGGCTGCGATACGCCGCATGTAGGCGCTGTAGCGCGCATGCAGCACCGCGCCGCGAACGCGGTCCCCCTCGCGGTAGCCGTCGGCGACCAGGGCCGGGCGTTCGCGCAGCATGCGGGCGCTGAGGGTGAACTGCTCATCCATGATCGGCGCCGGGCCCTTCTCCTGCGACAGGGACAGGGCTTCCTGCCAGCCGGTGATCGCCAGCTCCCGGCTCACGCGCTCGGTGAAGTGCACGGATTCGGGCGTGCCGTAACGCAGGCCCAGCATCGCCAGCACCGAGCCCAGGCCGAGGAAGCCCATGCCGTGGCGGCGCTTGCGCAGGATCTCCTCGCGCTGGCCGGCCAGCGGCAGGCCGTTGATCTCCACCACGTTGTCCAGCATGCGCGTGAACACGCGCACCACCTCGACGAAGCGCTCGTGGTCGAAGCGGGCGTTGTCGGTGAA
>CAYGQN010000156.1:0-3097 GCA_964351795.1 uncultured Gammaproteobacteria bacterium | reverse complement strand
CGCCAGGTTGATGGACCCCAGCAGGCAGGCGCCGTAGGGCGGCAGCGGCTGTTCCCCGCAGGGGTTGGTGGCGCGCAGGTTTTCGCAGAACCAGTTGTTGTTCATCTCCTGGACGCGGTCCACGAGAATGAAGCCGGGCTCGGCGTAGTCGTAGGTCGAGCGCATGATCTCGTCCCACAAGGCCCGTGCCGGCAGCCGCTCGTGAACGCGGCAGGCCACCTGGCCGGCCTCGTTGACCAGGTAATCCCCGGTAATCGGCCAGTCGCGCCAGAGCACGCGGGCCGGGTCGGCCGGGTCGATGCCGTGTGCGGCCAGTTCCGCGGCGGTGGCCGGAAAGGCCAGCGGCCAGTCCTCGCCACTGCGCACGGCGCGGATGAAGGCATCGCTGATCAGCAATGACAGGTTGAACTGGCGCAGCCGCCCGTCCTCGCGCTTGGCGCCGATGAAGGCCATCACGTCCGGATGCTGCACGTCGAGGGTGGCCATCTGCGCGCCGCGCCGGCCGCCGGCCGAGGAGATGGTCCTGCACATCTGGTCGAAGATATCCATGAACGACAAGGGGCCGGAGGTATGCGCGTTCGAGCCGGCCACCCAGGCCCCGCGCGGGCGCAGCGTGGAGAAGTCGTAACCGATCCCGCTGCCGGCCTTGAGCGTCAGGCCGCCCTGGCGCAGCCGCGCGAGGATGGCGTCCATGGAATCCTCGATGGTGCCCGACACGGTGCAGTTGATGGCCGAGCCGCCGGCGGCGGCATCGCCCGCCCCGGCATTGGCCAGGATGCGCCCTGCCGGCAGTGCCCCGGCCCGCAAGGCCCACAGGAAGCGTTCGCGCCAGTGCTCGCGCACGTCGGGCGTTTCCTGGCCGGCGAGGGCATCGGCCACGCGGCGCAGCGTGTCGTCGGGGCTGGTGTCCACGGCCTCGCCGTGGCGATCCCGCAGCCGGTACTTGCCGGACCAGATGTCCAGCGCCGCGGCCTGCAGCGGCAGCCGCGCGTGCGGGGGCTCCTCGTGGTCGCGGGCGGCGATGCTGCGTGGGTCGGCTGAAACCATGGCGGCTCCCGTTGTCGGCACAATGACGCCCGCGCGCAGTGCTGGCAGGCGGCGTGGATGATGACACCGGCGCAGCGGCCGCTGCCTGACCTGCCTCAATGTGCGCGCCCCGGACCGGTGTCGTCAACGGGGGGTCATACGCCTGTCATGCTGCGGCGGATAATCATGCGTACACCTTAACCCCAGCCAATCGCACCGATGGCCGCGCCCGCCCAGACATCGCAAGCCGATCCGTCGCCCACCCAAGGCAACGCGTTGCAGCGACGCTCCCGGCGGCAGGTGCTGATGATCGCGCTGCTGGTGAACACCGGCCTGTTCATCATTGAGTGCATTGCCGGGCTGCTGGCCGGTTCCACTGCGCTGCTGGGCGATGCGCTGGACATGTTCGCCGATGCCTTCATTTACGGCGTCAGCCTGTATGCACTGGCACGCGGACCGGAGTGGGTGCTGCGGGCGGCCGTGCTGAAGGGCTGGCTGATGCTGGTCTTCGGTGTCGCCGTGCTGGGCCAGGCGGCCTACCGGCTGAGCCAGCCGGCGCTGCCCGAACCGGCAATCATGGCCGGCGTTGCCATGCTCGCCCTGGCCGGCAACGCGGTATGCCTGTGGCTGCTCACGCAATACCGCGGCGATGACCTGAACATGCGCTCCGTCTGGCTGTGCTCACGCAACGATCTCATTGCCAACCTCGCGGTGCTGGCCGCCGCCGGCGCGGTGTGGCGGCTGCAGTCACCCTGGCCCGATGTGCTGGTCGGCGCCGGCATTGCCACGCTGTTCATCCACTGCGCGCTGGGGATCCTGCGCGAGGCACGCAGGCGGCCCGGCTGGGAGGCAGAGGCGGCCGTCGTCATCGACTGAGTGCCCGGGCTGCCATCGCCTGTGTCGCCGGCACTGACTACGGCTGCGTCGCCGATGGCGCGCCCTTGCGCCTGTCTGGCGATCGTCACCGGGGCGCCAGTGGCTATTCGTGCTGGTCGGGGTGCGGCGCCATCGCCGCTTCCGCTTCCGGCCGCCTCGTCGAAGCTGCGGCGTCTGGCCAGCCTGCCGCTTGCCTGCCGAACGGCCGTCGCCTTGCACTCGTCGCACCCGGAGTGCCCGACGCAGACACTCGCACGCGGCACCGCTGCCCGGCGGCATGCCCACGCGCTACAGTGGCGCGACCATGCGCGCATCAACGGATCCACCGGAGCACAAGGCCAAGCTGCCGGCTGCAACCATCTTCATGGCCTTCCTGCGCCTGGGCCTGACCGCCTTCGGCGGGCCGGTGGCGCACCTGGCGTATTTCCGCGAGGCCCTGGTGCAGCGCCGCGGCTGGCTGGCCGAGGCGGCCTATGCCGATCTGGTCGCCCTGTGCCATTTCCTGCCCGGCCCGACGTCCAGCCAGGTGGGGCTCGGCATCGGCCTGGCCAGGGGCGGGCTGAGCGGTGCGCTGGCCGCCTGGGCCGGCTTCACGCTGCCCTCGGCCCTGGCGATGGTGGCCTTCGGCTACGGGGTCGTCAGCCTCGGCGAGGCCATGCCCGGCGGCGTGCTGCGCGGGCTCAAGCTGGTGGCCGTGGCGGTGGTCGCGCAGGCGGTGTGGGGCATGGCGCGCAGCCTGTGCCCGGACTGGCCGCGCCGGGCGCTGGCGCTGCTGGCGGCCGGCGCCATGTTGCTGCTGTCGCTGCCGCAGCTCGCCATCGCGGTGATGCTGGCCGGCGGCATTATCGGCCGGCTGGCATTGCCGGCACCGGCCGTCGAGGGCGGCGCCCCCTTCACCGTGTCCATCGCCCGGCCGTTGGCCCTGGCGGCCCTGGCCGTGTTCGTGCTGCTGCTGGCGGGGCTGCCGCTGGCCGTGCTCGCGCTCGATGGCCCGGTGCTCGCCCAGGTGGACGCCTTCTTTCGTGTGGGCTCGCTGGTGTTCGGCGGCGGTCACGTGGTGCTGCCGCTGCTGGAGGCGGAAGTCGTGCCCACGGGCCTGGTCGGCGAGGATGCCTTCCTGGCCGGTTACGGCGCCGTGCAGGCGGTGCCCGGCCCGCTGTTCACCTTCGCGGCCTACCTCGGCACGGTGATGCGC
>CAYGQN010000155.1:0-9228 GCA_964351795.1 uncultured Gammaproteobacteria bacterium | reverse complement strand
ATGACGAGGCTGACGACGACTCGGACAGCTGTGAGGGCTAGGGCAGCGCGGCCTGACACCGCGCCGGCGATGTCACGGACCGGCCGGCCCTGACGCGACGCGTGCGCGCCAGCGCACGGTGAGCAGGGCCGCCACCACGCCGGCCTGGATGGCGGCGATGATGGCCGCGGCCAGGGGCGCCTGGCGCAGCTCCGGCAGCACCAGCCCGGCAAGGACCGGCATACCGGCGGCGATGAACAGCCGCGGCAGCAGCAGGTACAGCAGCAGGAGGTAGACCAGCAGCGTGGTCTCCGGTCGCCGCCCGTCGGTTCGCAGCGCCAGGAAGTACAGCAGCCCCAGGTCGCGCAGGATCAGCAGGGTCGCGGCGATGGCGCCGGTACCCAGGGGCTCTGGCCCGCTGCCCACGCGCGTCTGGCCCGCGAGGGTACAGACCACGGCGAAGCCCGCCGCGAGCAGCATCGAGGTGGTCCAGATGGGCAGGGTCTGCAGGCACCGGCGCAGCCTGCCCTCGCGGCGGTAGGTGGCGAGCCGGCGCAGCACGAACGGGTCCCGCTGCTCCAGGATGGCGGCCAGGTAGGTCAGGCCGCCGGCCACGGCGAAGCCGACGGTGGCCAGGGTCGGCAGCATGCTGGCCGGGCTGTACCAGCGCGGGAAGACCAGGCCGCCCAGCCAGGCGGTGGCGAACAGCGTGAATGCCGGCCAGGCCCAGGGCAGGGTGCGTACGCTCAGGGCGAGCGCCATGGTGCGGCTGGCTGCGAGCACGGCCCAGCCCGCGAACAGCACTGTCGACGCCAGCGCGAAATCCGGCAGCGGCAGACGCCAGCCATACCATTGCACGGCAGCGGCGCTGTCCAGGGGCGCAATCGCGCGCGCCAGCGCCCAGATGATGAGCAGGGCCAGCAGGATGCTGGCCAGGTTGCTGCGCTCCCCCAGGCCGCGCATGACCGCAAACAGGGCCAGGGTCATGGCCAGGGCCTGCACGCACAGCGCGGCGCTAAGCCAGGTCACGGCAAGCTTCAGGCTTGCGGCCATGGGCAGCGGGCTGGCCGCCACGGCGACGGCGAGGCAGATGAGTCCGCCGTACCAGGGCATGAGCGTGGCCCCGGCGAGCTTGCCGAAGGTCATCTGCCCGGGGGTGAGGGCACTCAGGCGCTGGATGTCCCAGGTGTGCTCGCTGACCTCCGTGAACAGGTTGTCCGCGACGGCCCGCGCACCCCACAGGGCGGTCAGCGCGAAGAACAGCAGGGCCGCGGTCGACGCCACGGCGCTGCCGAAGCGCTGACCGCCGGCCAGGTACACCAGCAGGAACAGCACCCACAGCACCAGCGGCATCAGCACCAGCCGATGCGGCGACAGCTCGAGCCTGAGGTTGCGCTGCAGTTCCGGGTTCATCGGTCCTGCGCCGGTGCCGCGCGAACGCTGTCGAGGTAGTGCTGCTGCAGGTCGCTGCCCAGCAGGGCGAATTCGCTCACGGGCAGGCCGTCCGCCAGCAGCGCCCGCAGCAGGGCGGCCCGGGAGCCCGGCTCGGCGGCATAGCGGATGCGGGCGCTGGTGGCATCGGCGGCTTCCACCGTCACGCCGGCCTGGCGGGTCAGGCGCTCCGGCCAGTTCGCCGCCGGTGCCGCCAGGGCGATGCGCAGCCGGGTGAGTTCCTGTTCGCTCGCACCCAGTCGACGCTGCTCGTGCACCCGGCCCTCGCGCAGGATGAGCATGTCGGTACAGTACTCGGACAACTCGGCCAGGATGTGCGAGGACACCAGCAGTGTCATGCCGCGGGCACCAAGCGCCGCGAACAGCGTTGCCAGCTCGTGTCGCGCTTCCGGATCCAGCCCCGAGGCGGGTTCGTCCAGCAGCAGTACCGGCGGCTCATGCACGATGGCCTGGGCAATGGCCACCCGCTGGCGCTGGCCGCGCGACAGCTTGCCAGCCGGCAGGGCCAGCTTGTCGGCAATGCCGAGTGGCCCGGCCACGCGCTCGATCGCGGCAGGGATGGCGGCGGCTGCCATGCCCTGGGCGGCGGCGACATAGGCCAGTCCGTCGCGCACGCTCAGGCGCGCGTACAGGCCGAAGAAGTCGGACAGGTAGCCGATGCGGCGGTGGCACAGGCGCGGCTGTTCGACAACGTCGATGCCGTCGACGTGGATGTGCCCCGACAGGGGCTGGTCGAGCGCGGCAATGCAGCGCAACAGTGTGGTCTTGCCGGCCCCGTTCGGGCCTACCAGCGCGGTGATGGTGCCGGCCGGCAGCTCGAAGCTGACATGTTCCAGCGCCCGGACGCCAGGGTATTCGAAGCAGACGTCGTCGACGCGGATCATGGCAACGATGCTGAAGCAGCCCCGCCGGTGGCGCAAGCTTGCCTGCTACCGGGGCCGCTGCTGATAATCGCGGCCAGGTTCACGAACCCCTGGGAAAATGATGAACGAACCCGTGGAAATCGTCGTGGCGGAAAAGCGCGGCAGTGTCCTGATGGGCATGATCTGGATGGCAGTGCTGTCGCTCCTGCTGTTCTGGCTGCCCGCCTTCGGCACGCTCATCGCCGGTATCGTCGGCGGCAAGGTCGCCGGCGGTGTGGGCCGTGGCCTGCTGGCGGCGATCCTGCCCGGCCTGCTGCTGTCGGTGTTCCTGGCCGCCTTCGCCGGCACCCTGTCGGGCCTGCCCGTGGTCGGTGTGGTGTTCGGCCTGAGTGTGGCCCTGCTGATGGTGGTGCTGGTGGCGCCGCTGATGGTCGGCGCGCTGATCGGCGGCCTGCTGGCCTGAGCCGGCCGGGTCGCTCTAGTGCCCGGTGGGCTGTCGCCCTGGTCGACGGGGGGCGGCCGGACCAGCGCCTGGATGGTTTACCCCGTGCTTGAGCGCGCCGGCGGGATATTCGCCCCCAGCTCAGCTACGGGTCAGCGCCGGGTCAGCGCCGGGTCAGCGCCGGGTCAGCGCCGGGTCAGCGCCGGGTTAGCGCCGGGTTAGCGCGGCGCGGGCGGCGATGGCATGCTCGCGCGCTGCCTCGGCGGTGTCGGCCAGCGCGACCAGGTGGCCCATCTTGCGGCCCGCGCGGGCCTCGGTCTTGCCGTACAGGTGCAGGTTCACGCCGGGGGTTGCCAGGGCCGCGGCGAAGTCCGGCTCACCGGCCTCCCACTGTTCCCCCAGCAGGTTGGCCATGCACGCCGGGCGCAGTTGCTCGGTGCTGCCGAGCGGCAGCTCGCAGATGGCGCGCACCTGCTGCTGGAACTGGCAGGTGGCGAAGGCGTCGATGGTCAGGTGCCCGGAATTGTGCGGCCGGGGCGCGACTTCGTTGATGAGCAGCGTATTGTCGCCGGTCAGGAAGAACTCCACGCACAGCACCCCGACCACCTCCAGGGCTTCCAGCACGGCCGCGGCGATGTCGCGGGCCTGCTGTGCGACACCGGCGGGCAAATCGGCCGGCGCGGTGGTGAGATCCAGGATATGGTTGCTGTGCTCGTTCCACAGCGGGCCGTAACAGGCAAAGCTGCCGTCGCTGCCGCGCACGCCCACCACCGACACCTCGCCGCGGAAATCGATGAGCTGCTCGAGCACGGCGTCGCCGCTGCCGAGCGCCTGCCAGGCGGGCAGTGCTTCGGCGGCCGTGTCGACGCGGCGCTGGCCCTTGCCGTCGTAGCCGAGCGTGGCGGTCTTCATGATGGCCGGGCAGCCGATGCCGGCCAGGGCCGGCGCGATGTCGGCCTCGCGCTCGATGGTGGCGAAGGGCGTCACAGGCAGGCCCCGCTCTGCGAAGAAACCCTTCTCGCGGGCCCGGTGCTGGCTGACATGCAGGGCCAGCGGGCCCGGGCGAACCGGCGCGAACCGCGCGGCCGTTTCGATGGACTGGCTGGGCACGTTCTCGAACTCGTAGGTGACCACGTCAACCCGGCGGGCAAAGCCGGCGATGGCGTCCTGGTCATCGAAGGCGGCCATGATCTGCTCGTCGGCCACCTGGCCGGTGGGGCTGTCGGCGCCCGGGTCGAGGGTGATGACGCGATAACCCATCTGCCGTGCGGCAATGGCGAACATGCGCCCGAGCTGGCCGCCGCCCAGTACGCCCAGGGTGGCGCCCGGCATGATCGGCGCGCTCATTGGAGCTGGCTGTCGAGGGCGGCGCGGGTCTGCTGCTCGCGCCAGGCCTGCAGCGCCTGGCGCAGCGCCGGGCGGGTCGTGGCCAGCATCGCGACCGCAAGCAGGCCGGCATTCTTGGCGCCGGCCTTGCCGATGGCCAGGGTGCCCACCGGAATGCCACCGGGCATCTGCGCGATCGACAGCAGGGAATCGACGCCCTTGAGGGACTTGGATTCCACCGGCACGCCGAGCACCGGTACCAGTGTCTGCGCCGCGACCATGCCGGGCAGGTGCGCTGCGCCGCCGGCCCCGGCGATGATGACTTCCAGGCCCCGCGACTCGGCCGCAAGGGCGTAGTCGCGCATGAGTTCCGGCGTCCTGTGCGCCGACACCACGCGACACTCGTGCGCGATACCGAAGTGCTCCAGCACCTCGGCCGCGGCACGCATGGTGTCCCAGTCCGATGTGCTGCCCATGATGATCCCGGCCAGTACGGTCGCGTCGGCCATTGCCTGTCCCTCTTCGTGTTACCCGGGCCCGCGTCATGCCCGGCAGGAAAGCAGGGCTCGGGCAAGGCGGGCCAATATAGAGGATGCCGTGACGGGCGGCAAAGCACTGAGATGACAGCCCAGGAAAGTCCCCATAGACTGTAAGGGGGGAATTGGGGGGCATCGGCGCCTGGTGCGGCCGGGCGCCGATACAGGGAGTACAGAGCATGATGACGCAGACGCCGGATTTCGAATCCGCGATAGAGCGGTTCCTGCCGCATTGTCACCGCCGCAAGTATCCGTCGAAGTCCATGATCATCCGCCAGGGTGATCCCACCGGCGATCTCTACTACATCGTCGAGGGCTCGGTGAAGGTGATGCTCGAGGACGATGCCGGCCACGAAATCGTGCTGGCTTATCTCAATGCCGGCGAGTTCATCGGCGAGCTTGGTTTGTTCAATGAGGATTCCCAGCGCACGGCGCTCGTGCGGGCCCGCTCGACCTGCGAGGTCGCCCAGATCAGCTACGTCCGGCTCAAGAGCCTGTCCGACATCTTTCCCGACCTCATGCTGCTCATGAACAAGCAGCTCGCCTCCCGACTGAAGAACATGAACCGCAAGGTCGGTGACCTGGCCTTCATGGACGTGGCCGGCCGCGTCGCCCGGGCCCTGCTGGAGCTGTGCGAGCAGCCCGATGCCATGACCCACCCGGCAGGCATGCAGATCCGCATCACCCGGCAGGAACTCGGGCGCATTGTCGGCTGCTCACGCGAAATGGTGGGCCGGGTGCTCAAGCAGCTCGAGGAAGACCGGCACATTGCCGTGGATGGCAAGAACATCGTCGTGTTCGGCACGCGCTGAGCCGGCGTCGTACGGCTGTCACCGGCCCGTAACCGGCCTGTCATAGTGTCCGGGCCAGTGATGTTTCCTGGAGCAGGCAGCAATGGGTATCGGTAACGAGGATTTCAGCAAGTGGATCCCGTACGCGGGCGCGGCCCGCAGCTTCGCCGCGGGCGAGGTCATCTTCGACGAGCAGCTGCCCGGGGACGTGACCTACATCGTGCGCTCGGGGTCGGTGGCGATCCGCCACGGTGACCGGGTACTGGAGACGGTCGGTCCCGGCGCCATGATCGGCGAGATGGCGCTGGTGGACGACATGCCGCGCAGTGCCGCGGCGGTGGCGGTAACGGATACCGAACTGGTGGCCATGGACCGCGCCCGCTTCCTGTTCCTGGTGCAGGAGACACCGACCTTCGCACTGGAGGTCATGCACCTGTTCGCTGTACGGCTGCGCCGCGCCAACGAGGCCGTGGGCTGAGAGCCTGTAATTTTTCACCCGCCTGCTGCGCGCGCCGATCAGCGGCTGCGACTGCGTTGTCTGTGGCGGAATCTGCGGTCATTTGCTTCAGCAAACTCCCCGGATTTCGGCAAAGACGCCTTGTCTGGCTTGCTGATCGACGCGCTCCCGACGGCGTTCGAAGAATGCACGGACTCCGAGTCCCGGGTTCAGGCCTTGCCCTGCCGGGCCCAGCTGTCGCGCAGGGTCACCGCGCGGTTGAACACCAGTGCATCCGGCCGCCGGCCGTCCGGGTCGGCGCTGAAATAGCCCAGGCGCTCGAACTGGAACGCCGTGCCGGCTTCGGCCTCGGCGAGCGCGGGCTCGACCATCGCCCCGGGCAGGCGCTCCAGCGAGGCCGGGTTCAGGTGTTCCAGGAAAGCGCCATCGGCGGCCGGGTTGGGCACGTCGAACAGGCGGTCGTACAGGCGCACCTCGGCCGGCAGGCCGGCCCTGGCGCAGACCCAGTGCAGCGTCCCCTTGACCTTGCGCCCGTCCGGCGCTGCGCCACCGCGGCTGGCCGGGTCGTACTCGCAGACGACCTCGGTGACCTCGCCGCTGACCGTGTCGCGGATGACGTCCACACAGGTCACCAGGTAGGCGTAGCGCAGGCGCACCTCGCGACCGGGCGCGAGGCGGAAGAACTTCCTGGGTGGATCCTCCATGAAGTCCTCGTGCTCGATCCAGACCTCGCGTGAGAACGGTACCCGGCGCGTACCCCTGGCCGGATCATTGGGATGGTTGGCGGCTTCGAACTGCTCGGTCTCGCCCTCGGGATAGTTGCGGATGGTGAGCTTGAGCGGGCGCAGCACGGCCATGCGCCGCTCGGCGCCGGCATCGAGATCCTCGCGCAGGCAGTTCTCCAGCAGGCCGAGCTCGATGGTGGTGTCCTTGCGCGTCACGCCGATGCGCTCGCAGAAATCGCGGATGGCCGCCGCCGTGTAGCCGCGCCGGCGCAGGCCGGCGATGGTGGGCAGGCGCGGATCATCCCAGCCGGCGACGTGGCCATCGCGCACCAGTTCGTTCAGCAGGCGCTTGCTCATGACGGTGTAGTCGAGGTTCAGCCGCGCGAACTCGATCTGCTGCGGATGATGCACACCCAGCTGCGCCAGGTACCAGTCGTACAGCGGGCGATGGTCTTCGAACTCCAGCGTGCACAGCGAGTGGGTGACGCCCTCGATGGAGTCCTCCAGGCCATGGGCCCAGTCGTACATCGGGTACACGTGCCAGGTATCGCCGGTGCGATGGTGCGGCTTGTTCAGGATGCGGTACATGACCGGGTCGCGCAGGTTGATGTTCGGGGCGGCCATGTCGATCTTCGCCCGCAGCACGCGTGTGCCCTCGGCGAACTCGCCCGCGGCCATGCGCCCGAACAGGTCCAGGTTCTCCTCGACGCTGCGCTCGCGCCAGGGGCTGGGGCTGCCGGGCTCGGTGAGTGTGCCCCGGCCGAGGCGGATGGCCTCGCCGCTCTGGTCGTCCACGTAGGCCAGGCCGGCGCGGATCAGTGTCAGGGCGTGCTCGTACATCTGCGCGAAGTAGTCCGAGGCGAACCTGGGTTCCCCGGGCCACTGGAAACCCAGCCAGCGCACGTCCTCGATGATGCTGTCGACGTAGACCTGTTCCTCCTTCGCCGGGTTGGTGTCGTCGAAGCGCAGGTTGCAGTGCCCGTCGTACTGCCCGGCCACGCCGAAGTTCAGGCAGATGGACTTGGCATGACCGATGTGCAGGAAGCCGTTGGGCTCGGGCGGGAAGCGGGTGATGATGCGCTCGTGTTTGCCGTTGGCGAGATCGGTATCGATGACCTGGCTGATGAAGTGCTTGCTCATGCGCGGGGGTGTCGTCTCTGTCGTGTGGCCTTGCTCTCGCCCGGCGGGCCGGCATTATAGAGCCGGTGGCGGAATTATTCGCCCGCCGGCGCGCTGTCGGCGCCGGCCGGCGCCCCGGCCCCGGTACGTCCCTGCAGGCGCTGCGAAAGCGTGTGCATGTCGCCCTGGATGGCCACCAGCGACGGTACCACCAGCAGCACCAGCAGCGTGGCCAGGGCCAGGCCGAACACCAGCGTGACGGCCATCGGGATGAGGAACTGGGCCTGCAGGCTGCGCTCGAACAGCAGCGGCGAGAGCCCGCCGATGGTGGTGGCCGAGGTCAGCAGCACGGCCCGGAAGCGGTCGCAGCTGCCATCGACGATGGCCTCGTACAGGGGTTGCTGCTGCCGGCGCTGGTCGATGGTGCGCACCAGGATGATCGAATCGTTGATGACGATACCCGACAGGCCGAGCAGGGCGAAAATGCTGAGGATGCTGAGTTCGTACCCGAGGATCCAGTGCCCTGCAACCGCGCCGATGACGCCCATGGGGATGATGAACATCACCACCAGTGGTCGCCAGTAGCTGCCGAAAACCCAGGCCAGGATCACGAAGATGAGGGCCAGGCCGATGCCGGCGCCAAGCTGCATGTCGGCCAGGGTGTCGCCGGTTTCCTCGGCCCGGCCGGCGAAGCGATAGCGCAGGCCGTGCCGGTTGGCGATATCGGCCAGGCCTTCGTTCAGCAGGGCGTTGAGCACCTGGTCCACGGTGGTGGCGCCGGCGTCGATATCGGCCAGGACGGAAACCTGCCGGTAGCCGTCCTCGCGGCGGATGCGGGCGAAGCCGCGATCGGTCTGCATGTCGACCACCTCGCTCAGGGGTACCTCGGCGCCACCGGGGGCGCGCAGCCAGAGCGAGTCCAGCAGCCCCGTGGTGACCGTCTCGCGGGGGTATTGCACGCGCACCCACACCTCTTCGTCCCCCCGCGGGAAGCGCTTGGCGATGCGGCCCTCCACGGCGGCGCGTACCTGCCGCCCGACCGAGCCGGTGTCGAAACCCAGCGCCCGGCCGCGTTCGTTGACCGTCAGTGCTGTCTCCGGCGGGCCCCAGGGCAGGTCGTCCTCGACGTTGCCCACGCCCGGGAAACGCTCGAGCAGGGCGCGCACCTCGGCCGCGGCCTGCTTGAGGGTGTCGGTGGAGCGGCCGAGCAGGCGCACATCGACGTCGCGGCCCGGCGGCCCTGCACGGGACCCGCGGATGGTGAGGGTCTGCATGCCCGCAACCGGGCGGACCTGCTCCCGCCAGGCATTGATGAATTCGCTGGTGCGCACCGCGCGCTCGTCGGCCGGAATGAGTTCCAGCACGACCCCGCCGACACTGTCGCTGGCGGCGACCACCGTGCGCTGGGCGCCGCCCACCGGCAGGCCGACCTTGCCCAGGGTCAGCACGATGAGTTCTTCGGCGCCGCCAAGGGCATTGGCCGCGGCCAGGGCCGCCCGTTCCAGTTCATCGACCATCGCCTCGGTAGTTGCCCGGTC
>CAYGQN010000154.1:6298-9233 GCA_964351795.1 uncultured Gammaproteobacteria bacterium | reverse complement strand
GGAGCGGCTTCAGCCGCGATAGCGCAGGCGTTGAGCGAGGTGGCTTCGTTCGGGTCGCCGTGGATTGGGGTGGTTGCCGCGGCGCTGACCCGCCCCGCTACCGCTCGTGCGCCATCCATGGCGCACTCGCTACCGGCGTCCGCGTGCTCGCGTCCTGCTGCGCTCGCGCCCGCAGGCGCGCGGGTCGGCTCCCCGCCGCGCCTTGCCGGCTTCTGCCACAACGCCTTCGCTCCCCGAACCCGAGGCCCCCGTAGGAGCGGCTTCAGCCGCGAATCCCCCCGGCGCCGGCCCTTTGTCGGCGGTGAATCTTGCCGTGGGGTGCGGCTTCAGCGTCGCCTTGCCGCGTGCGGGTTCACCGTTGTTGTCGTCGCGCCTGCGGCTGCCGGAGCCGGGCCGGCGAGTGTCTTGTCCTCGGTCAGCCCGGTGCGCCGGTGACGATGGCTGTCCGGCCTGGGTAGTCTGGACAGCCGCGGACTCGAGCCCGGGGTAACGCCGCCGCCCGCAGGGGCTCACTCATCCAGTGCAGGCACTTCCTCGCGCAGCTTCTTCGCATTGCGCATGTTGCGGAATACCAGTGGCTTGGCGTCCAGCTTGTCGGTATCGGCGTTGGCCTCATCCAGATAGGCCAGCAGCTTGTCGTGATGGGGTGACTTGCTGCAGACCGGGTCGGCATTGGTGGCATCGCCGGTGAGCATCCACGCCTGGCAGCGGCAACCACCGAAATCCTTGGTTTTCTCCGGACAGCTGCGGCAGGGCTCCTTCATCCAGTCGAAACCGCGGAAGCGGTTGAAGGCATCGGAGCGGTCCCAGATGGCTGCGATGCTGTGGTCGCGGACATTGGGGAACTCGATGCCCGGCAACTGGGCGGCGGCGTGGCAGGGCAGGGCGGTGCCATCGGGCGTGATGGTGAGAAACACCGAACCCCAGCCATTCATGCAGGCCTTCGGGCGGTCCTCGTAGTAGTCCGGCACCACGTAGTAGATCTTCATGCGGCCCTTCATCTGCTCCTGGTAGCGGTGCGCGATGGCCTCGGCGCGCTCCACCTGTGCACGCGTGGGCAGGAGCTGATCGCGGTTCACCATCGCCCAGCCGTAGTACTGGGTCGTGGCCAGTTCCACGTAGTCCGCTTCCAGGTCGATGGCAAGGTCCAGGATGTTCTCCACCTGGTCCTCGTTGCGACGGTGCAGTACGAAGCACAGCACCATCGGGTAGCCATTGCTCTTCACGGCGCGCGCCATGTCCATTTTCTGCTGCCAGGCGTCGGTGCCGGCGATGAGGTTGTTCAGCTCCTCCGAGCTGGCCTGGAAGCTCACCTGGATGTGGTCCAGGCCGGCCTCCTTGAAGGCCTTGACGCGGGCCTCGTCCATGCCGACGGCGGAGGTGATGAGGTTGCTGTAGTAACCGAGCCGGCGTGCCTCGGCGATGATGTCTTCGAGATCCTGGCGCAGCAGGGGCTCACCGCCGGACAGGCCGAGCTGGGTAGCGCCCATCTCGCGCGCCTCGCGGAGCACGCGGAACCAGTCCTGGGTGCTGAGCTCGTTCTTGTACTTGTCGATCTCCACCGGGTTGGAGCAGTACGGGCACTGCAGCGGGCAGCGATAGGTGAGCTCGGCAAGCAGCCAGAGCGGCTTGCCGTCAGTTCCGGGGGATGATCCAGCCATGGTTTCGTGCCTCGTTCAGAAAGCGGAGGACGTCATCGTCCAGTTCCGCGTTGTCGAAGGTTGCCTTCAGGTCGGCAATGATACCGGCGACGTCGGTCTCGCCATCGCAGCGCTTCATGATCTCCCCGGCGCTGCCGCTGAGCTTGACCATGCCTTCCGGGTACAGGACCACGTAGCAGTCCTGGGCCGGCTCCCACTGGAAGCGGTAGGTTGGCGCAAGCGCCGGAATGGATTCCCTGGTGAAGCCGTTCTCGCTCATTGGTCACTCGCAGCAATGGTATGGGGGCTTGTCGTCAACGTAGGCCAGCCACATGGCATCCAGCATGGTCCACAGGATATCCAGCTTGAACTGGAGGATGCCAAGGGCCCGCTCCTGCTCGGCCCGGCCCTGGAAATGGTCGAGGGTTATCCGCAGCCCATGCTCCACGTCGCGGCGCGCTTCGGACAGGCGCTTGCGAAAGTAGCGGTAGCCGCGCTCGTCTATCCACGGGTAGATGCTGGGCCAGTTGTCCAGGCGACGCTGGTGGATTTTCGGTGCGAACAGCTCCGTCAACGAGGAGCAGGCCGCCTCCTGCCAGGTGGCGCGGCGGGCGAAATTCACGTAGGCATCCACGGCAAATCGCACGCCGGGCAGGACATGGCGCTCGTCCTGCAGCTCGGTACGCGTCAGGCCGACCGCCTCGCCCAGTTGCAGCCAGGCTTCGATGCCGCCGACGTCCTCGCCGTAGCCGTCGTGGTCGAGGATGCGCTGCACCCAGTGCCGCCGGACATCGCGCTCACGGCAATTGGCCATGATGGCCGCATCCTTGATGGGGATCGCCGTCTGGTAGTAGAAGCGGTTCGCGACCCAGCCCTGCACGGCCCGCTTGTCCAGGCCGCCTTCGTTCATGCGCCGGTGGAATGGGTGGTTGATGTGATAGAAACGCTCCTTGGCGCGCAACTGCTGCTCGAATACCTCGCGACTCCAGGTGGTCTCGTCAGCGCAGGCTGTGTCCGGATGGCTTGTCATGATTGGCTTGGTCTCTGTCTCGACTGTCCGCTATCCCTGTGTCTTGTATCCGCAACATTCGTGCCAGTCAGGCCCGGCCGATACCAGCCTCGATTGGCTTGTCGGGCCCTGCAGAAACAAGGTCTTGCGGAATGAACCGTTGGCCCGTCATCATGCCGTGCTGCAGCAATGGCTGCCTCCGTGCGGCCCCATGGCTGAAATCAGCCAGTGCCAAGATGCCACTGCCGGCTGCAGCTATAATGCGCCCCGCCCCCGACTGGTAACC
>CAYGQN010000154.1:5619-6288 GCA_964351795.1 uncultured Gammaproteobacteria bacterium | reverse complement strand
CCGTTGTGACGACCCGCAATGCCGACGGCAGCCCGCATATCGCACCGATGGGGATCCGGCGCAATGGCACGCAGGTCGTGATCGCGCCGTTCCGCCCCTCCAGCACGCTGAGCAATCTCGAGCGCGAGCAGGTGGCGGTGGTGAATTTCACCGACGATGTGCGCGTGTTCGCCGGGCCCATGACCGGCCATGCCGACTGGCCGGTGGTGGCGGCCGAAGTGCCAGGCGGGCTGCGCCTGCACAATGCGCTGGCGCATGCCGAGGCCCGCGTTGTAGCGGTCAGGGACGATGATCTGCGCCCGGAGCTCCACTGCGAGATCCTCTGCGAGCGCACGCATGCGCCGTTCCCGGGTTTCAACCGGGCCCAGTCGGCTGTCATCGAGGCGGCCATCCTGGTCAGTCGCCTGGATCGCCTGCCCGCAGACAAGGTCGACAGCGAGATGGCCTACCTCGCCATTGCCATCGACAAGACGGCCGGTGAACGCGAGCTGCAGGCCTGGCAGTGGCTGCAGGCCCACATCGCCGACTGGCGCGCCGGGGCGGGCCGATGAGCCTGCTCCTGGCCAGCGTGCAGGATGCGGCCGAGGCCGTGCAGGCAATGCGCGCCGGCGTCGATGTGCTCGACCTGAAGGATCCTTATTTGCACACCATTCTGGAACCCATGTCATA
>CAYGQN010000154.1:0-5609 GCA_964351795.1 uncultured Gammaproteobacteria bacterium | reverse complement strand
ACCTGAAGGATCCGGCCAGCGGCGCGCTGGGGGCCTTGCCGGTCGAGACCATCCGGGCCATCACCGCCGATGTGGCCGGCGCAGTGCCGGTGAGTGCGACCGTGGGGGATCATCCACCCGGCGCGGTCGAGGTTCGGACGCGGATGCTGCAGCTGGCTCGGCTGCCGGTGGACATCATCAAGGTCGGTCTGTTCGGTCCGCTCGCTGGCCTCAGGCCGGCGCTGGCCGCACTGCCGGGCATACTCGGCCGCGGCCAGAGCCTGTATGCCGTTGTGCTGGCCGAGTCCGGCGACTGGCCGTCGCGCCTGGCCGCGGCGGCGGATGCGGGCGTGGCAGGTGTGATGCTCGACACCGCCGACAAGCAGGCCGGCCCGCTCACCGCGCAGCTGCCGATGGACGCATTGGCCGGCTTCGTTGAGCAGGCGCGCGAGCGCGGCCTGCACGCCGGCCTGGCCGGCAGCCTGCGTATCGAGGACATCCCGCGGCTGTTGCCGTTGGGGGCGGACTTTCTCGGCTTTCGCAGTGCGCTGTGTGCCGGTACTCGCGGCGGGCAGCTGGATCCCGCCCGGCTTGCCGCGGTCAGGCTGGCCATGCCGCCGACGTCGGCCGACGGCAGGCGCCTGGCAGCGCCAGCGGGCTCGGCGGCATGAATGACCGTTGCCGGCGCTCGTGGTGACAAGCGGCTGCACGCAAGCCATAGTGCCCACCCGGGGCTGGCTGGGCCGGCAAGCCGCCCGGCGCCCCGTCCGTTTTCCGAGTACAGGAGGCAAGCAGCCATGAATGCAAAACAGCAGGAGAAGGTCTACACCGAGGCGGAAATCGCCGCGAAGCTGGAGGCGGAACTGCCGCACTGGTATTTCGAGAACGGCTGGATCCGCCGCAAGTTCCGCACCTCGGGCTGGAAGGGCACGCTGATGGTGGTCAATGCCGTGGGGCACCTGGCCGAGGCCGCCTGGCATCATCCGGACCTCAGCGCCTCCTACGCCTTCGTCATCGTGAAGCTGATGACGCATTCGGCCAAGGGCATCACCGACAAGGACTTCGAACTGGCGCGCCGGATCGAGGAGTTCGTCTGCTGGCGGCCCGACACGCAAGGCAGTGCCCTGGACGGCACGCCCGATGATCCGCGCTTCAAGTACATCAAGTACGACGACTGACCCGCAAGGCGACCGGCACGAGGCCCATGAAGAAACTGCTCAAGCGCACCGTGGCCAGCTTCGGTCGCGATCTGTTCAACGTCTGGTGCGACCCGGTGCAGGCGTTGCGCCTGGACGCCCTGGACGACACGGTGGCCTACATCAAGGCCAATGCCACCGAGGCGCTGTGCCTGGCGAATCGCGACAAGCTGATGGACCTCGCCCTGTCGCGCATCAGCGATACCGGGCTGGTGCTGGAATTCGGCGTGTACCGCGGCAAGTCGATCAACCGCATCGCCTCGCGTCTTGCCCCGCGGCGGGTGTGGGGTTTCGACAGCTTTCGCGGCAACCCGGAGGACTGGTCCGGCTGGAACGCCCCGCGCGGGGTCTTCAACCGGGGTGGCGAGAAGCCGAAAGTCCCCGATAACGTCACCCTGGTGGCCGGCTACTTCGAGGATTCACTGCCGGGCTGGAGCGTCGATGCCGAGCAGGACGTCGCCTTCGTACACATCGACTGCGACCTGTACAGCTCAACGCGGACCGTGTTCGAGCACATCGGCCCCTGGTTGCGGCAGGGCTCCATCCTGGTGTTCGATGAGTACTTCAACTACGTGAACTGGCGTGCCCACGAGTACAAGGCCTTCCAGGAGCTCGTTGCCGCGCGCGGCCTGGGCTATCGCTACATCGCCTTCAGCACCCAGCAGGTGGCAGTGGAGATTCTCTGAGGGGAGCGGCCCGTGTGCCGCGGCGGGCAGCGAGTCTGCCCGGGGCGCGGCTCAGGCCTCGCGGCGCCAGTGCCCGGAGCGGCCGCCGGATTTCTCCTCCAGCTGCACCGCGTCCATCACCATGGCCCGGTCGACCGCCTTGCACATGTCGTAGATGGTGAGCAGCGTTGCCTGGACAGCGGTGAGCGCCTCCATTTCAACGCCGGTCCTGGCATCGGTTTCCGCGCGCACGCGGACCCGTACGCCGGGCAGGCCGGCGTCGGTGTCGAATTCCACACTGACGTGCGTCAGCGGGACGGGATGACACAGCGGCACCAGCTCCGCGGTTTTCTTGGCCGCCATGATCCCGGCAATGCGGGCGATACCCAGGACATCGCCTTTCTTGTGCGAGCCCTGCTCGATCATCGCCAGCGTTTCCGCCTGCATACGAATGACACCGCTGGCAAGCGCGCTGCGATGGGTGATGTCCTTGGCGGCGATGTCCACCATGTGGGCCTCGCCGCGGGCGTTGAAATGGGTCAGCTCGCTCATGGGTGCAGGATCCGGCGGTTGTGGACCCCGGGGCGGGCTGCGCTAGAATGCGCGCCGCCGGGCGGGTCGGATGATGCCCGCACCAGGCCGGTGAAACTTGCCTTTCAGGGCGGGCGCGGCCATGGTAAGCATCTGCGCAGGTATAGGCAAACCGCCGCAAACACAGCAGGCAAAACACAATGCAAGCCAAAGTGAAGTTCTTCGCCAGCATCGCCGAGAAGGCCGGCATGAAGGAAACCACCGTCGAGTTTTCATCGCCGCCCACCGTGGCCGAGGTGTGGTCGCTCGCCACCGGCACCGATGCGCCGCCGGGGCGCCTGTTGATGGCACTCAACATGGAGTACTGCGAGCCTGGCCAGACCGTGGCCGACGGCGACGAAGTCGGGTTCTTCCCGCCCATTACCGGCGGCTGAGCATGCTGGTCGAGATCCGCCAGCAACCCTTCGAGCCCTGGCGGGAACTCGCCCGCGTGGAGGCGGTCGCCGGCCCGGCGTCCGGCAGTTTCGGTGCCACCTGCGTGTTCGTGGGTTCCATGCGGGATTTCAACGAGGGCGAGGGTGTCACCGGCATGACCCTGGAGTACTACCCCGGCATGACCGAACGCCACCTGCAGCGCATCTGCGACGAGGCCATTGCCCGCTGGCAGGTAGATGACGCCTACGTCGCGCACCGGGTCGGCCCGCTTGAGCCGGGCGAGCCCATCGTGCTCATCGCCGTGTGGTCGGCGCACCGCGGCGCGGCCTTCGAGGCCTGCCGCTTCATCATCGAAGACCTCAAGCATCGTGCCCCGTTCTGGAAGAAAGAGCAGCGGGCCGATGGTGAGCACTGGGTGGATCGAAACACCGGTGCCGACGAAAACGTGGAGAGAAAGCCATGAAGATCCGGGTTCTGGGATCCGCCGCCGGCGGCGGCTACCCGCAGTGGAACTGCAACCATCCGAACAGTGCCCGCGCCCGCAGCGGGGACCCGGCGGCGCGACAGCGCACGCAGTCGTCGCTGGCCGTCAGCGCCGATGGCGAGCGCTGGGTGCTGTTCAATGCCTCCCCCGACCTGCGCCAGCAGATCAATGACAACGACGTGCTGCAGCCCTCCGGGCAGGCGCTGCGCGCCAGTCCCATCCGCGCCGTCGTGCTCACCAATGCCGACGTGGACCACGTCGCCGGCCTGCTGAACCTGCGCGAATCCCAGCCGCTGGCGCTGTATGCCACCGAACGTGTGCAGGGCGTGCTGGGCGCCAACAGCATCTTCAACGTGCTGAACCCGGCCTTCGTCGAGCGGCGGCCGATCCGCCTGGAAACCATCACCGAACTGCACGAGCAATCCGGTGAATCGCTGGGGATCCGCGTGCGGCCCTTCGCGGTGCCCGGCAAGGTGGCGCTGTGGCTGGAGGATGCCAGCGCGGGGGCGAACTTCGGCAGCGTGGAGGAGGACACGATCGCTCTTGAAATCCTCGATGCCGACGGCAACACGGCCTTCTTCTACATCCCCGGCTGTGCCGCCATGCCGGCAGCACTGGCGGACCGCCTGCGCGGCGCGCCGCTGGTGTTCTTCGACGGCACCCTGTGGGTGGATGACGAGATGATCCGGGACGGGGTGGGCGTGAAGACGGGCCAGCGCATGGGCCACATGAGCGTGTCAGGGGAGGCGGGTACGCTGGCCGCGTTCGCCGGCCTGAACGTGGCGAGAAAGGTGTTCATCCACATCAATACCACCAACCCCATCCTGCTCGATGACAGCGCCGAGCGGGCCGCGGTGCAGGCCGCCGGCTGGGAGGTGAGTTTCGACGGGATGGCACTGGAGGTCTGAGGGGCCTCGCGCCGGCGGCGCGGCATCCGTGCATGCGCCCGCAGCGGGCGGCGATCACCCGGGTTGCCATCGCCCCGACCGTTGCGCCCGCGGCGGCCGGGCAACTGCACGCCGCCCCGGACAGGGGCTCGGCGATTGCGGCAGGTTCAGACCAGGCCGGAGAAGGGCTGTACCTCGACGAGGTCGCCGGGTTCGACCCCGGTGGAATCCATGCCGAGCACGATGAAGCAGTTGCCCTGCGACATCGAGCGCAGGATCCCCGAGCCCTGGGCCCCGGTGCGGCTGACGGTCCAGGCGCCGTCGGCACCCCGGGCGAGCACGCCGCGCTGGAACTCGACCCGACCGGGGCGTTTCTTCAGGGCTGACAGGCTCACCGCCTGCACGGTTACCGGGATTTCCGGGGCCGTGCCCTGCATGATCGCCAGCGCAGGCTTCACGAACTGGTAGAAGGTCACCATCACCGAAACAGGGTTGCCGGGCAGGCCGAAGAAGCAGGCCTTGCCAACATGGCCGAAGGCGAGCGGCCGGCCGGGCTTCATGGCCACTTTCCAGAATTCCGTGCTGCCGACCTCGTTGAGCATGGCCTTGATGTAATCGGCCTCGCCAACCGAAACACCGCCCGAGGAGATGATGACATCGGCGCAGGCTGCGGCTTCCTGGAAGGCGCTGCGCACAGCGTCGGGCTGGTCGATGACCACGCCCATGTCGACGATGTCGCAGTCCATACGACGCAGCATGCCGTAGAGCGTGTAGCGGTTGCTGTCGTAGATCTCGCCAGGGGCCAGCGTCTCCCCGAGGGAGCGCAACTCGTCACCGGTGGAGAAGAAGGCCACCCGCAGGCGCCGGAACACCCGCACCTCCACCGTGCCCAGGGAGGCGAGCAGGCCGAGGTCGGCGGCGCTGATGCGATGACCGGGCTCGAGCACGGTGTCGCCGGCGGCGATGTCCTCGCCGGCAGCACGTACGTTGTCGCCGCTGCGCAGACCGCCGGCCAGGCGGATGCTGTCGTCGTGGGCCTTGACCTGTTCCTGGATGACGACGGTATCGGTGCCGGCGGGCAGGACGGCGCCGGTCATGATGCGCACACACTCGCCGGCCTGTACGTGGCCGTCGAAGGGGTGGCCGGCAAAGGCGTTGCCCACCACGCGCAGCCGGCACTCGCCTTCCGCGGCGCAGTCCGCGCTGCGAACCGCGTAGCCATCCATGGCCGAGGACGTGTGCGCCGGTACATCCAGGCCGGAGCGGACCGGTTCGGCGAGCACGCGGCCGAGGGCCTCGCGCAGTGCCACGGTCTCGCGCCCGCTGACCGGCTGGACGCGGGCCAGGATGCGCGCCTGGGCCTCGTCCACGGACAGTGATTTCGGGTCGAAATCGTCCTGGCAGCTGGGGTCGACGATGATGGGGGCGGGGC
>CAYGQN010000153.1:0-9313 GCA_964351795.1 uncultured Gammaproteobacteria bacterium | reverse complement strand
GGGGCCATCCTGCTCTACCTCGAGCAGACCCTGCGCACCAGCGCCGTCCACATCGACCAGCTGCGCACCGAACACAGCGGCGCCACCATCGCCATCGATGCCGCCAGCCGGCGCAACCTGGAGATCAACGCAGGCCTGGATGCCGACTCGGGCCATTGCCTGGTCGAGCTGATGGACAGCAGCTGCACCCCCATGGGCAGTCGCATGCTGCGCCGCTGGCTGAACGCGCCGCTGCGCGACCCGGCCGCCATCGGCCAGCGTACGCAAGCCGTGGACGCCCTGGCCGGCGGCACGGCGCTGGACCGCCTTCGCGAGTCATTGCGGCAGGTCGGCGACCTGGAGCGAATCCTCACCCGGGTGGCGCTGCGCACCGCACGGCCACGCGATTTCGCACAGCTGCGCGATGGCCTGCTGCAGCTGCCAACCCTGCGCCAGGCCCTGGAAGGCGTGGAGTCGCCACTCATCGGCTCGCTCGGCGAGTCCATGGCCGGCCTGGACGATGTCGCAGCGCTGTTGCGCGGTGCCGTGGTCGAGAGCCCGCCCGCGAGTCTGCGCGACGGTGGTCTCATCGCCGATGGCCATGACCAGGAACTGGACCGACTGCGCCGCTTGCAGGCCGACAACTCCGGCTTCCTGTCCGATCTCGAAGCGCGTGAGCGCGAGCGCACCGGTATCAGCTCCCTGAAGGTGGGCTTCAACCGGGTCCATGGCTTCTACATCGAGCTCGGCCGCAGCCGCAGCGACCACGTGCCCGAGGATTACACCCGACGGCAGACGCTGAAGAATGCCGAGCGCTTCATCACACCAGAGCTCAAGCGGTTCGAGACCCAGGTCCTGAAGGCCGGAGAGGACGCCCTGGCGCGTGAGCGTGAGCTGCTGGAGGCCCTGCTGGACCAGCTGGCAACCCGCCTGGGGCCCCTGCAGGCCGCGGCCCGGGCTGCAGCCACGCTGGACTGCATTGCCGCGTTCGCCGAGCGGGCCGAAGCACTGGGCATGGTGGCACCGGAGTTCATGGCCGCCCCCGGCATCGAGATCATCGATGGTCGCCACCCGGTGGTGGAACATGCCAGCCCCGGCGAGTTCGTTCCGAACGATCTGCGCCTGGACGACGAGCGCCGCATGCTGATCATCACCGGGCCCAACATGGGTGGCAAATCCACTTACATGCGCCAGGCCGCCATCATCTGCCTGCTCGCCCATGCCGGCAGCTTCGTGCCGGCGGCACGCGTTCGCCTGGGCCCCATTGATCGCATTTTCACCCGCATAGGCGCTTCCGATGACCTGGCGGGCGGGCGTTCCACCTTCATGGTGGAGATGAGCGAGACCGCCAACATCCTGCACAACGCCACCGCCAGTTCGCTGGTGTTGCTGGACGAGATCGGTCGCGGCACCAGCACCTACGACGGGCTGGCCATCGCCTGGGCCAGCGCGCTGCACCTGAGCCGGCACAACCGGGCCTTCACACTGTTCGCCACCCATTTTTTCGAGCTGACCAGCCTGGCCGCGGAGCTGGATGCCGTGGCCAATGTCCACGTGGCCGTTGCCGACACCGCCGGCGCCGTGGTCTTCCTGCACAGCCTTCGGGAAGGTCCGGCCAACCGCAGTTACGGTCTGCACGTGGCGGCACTGGCCGGCCTGCCGCCGGCGGTAATCGACAGCGCCCGCGCCCAGCTGGCACGCCTGGAGGCCGGGGCCGCGCGCCAGCCGGTCGCCCCGGACCCGGTACAGCCGGGCCTGTTTCCGCCGTCCCCGTCGGCCGTCGAGCGCGCACTGGCCGGGCTCGACCCGGACACCCTCAGCCCGCGCGAGGCCCAGGACTGGCTGTACCGGCTGCGCGAAATGCTGGAAGAGTGAACCGACGTTCAGAATCGGTGCCGGTGGCGATATAATGCCGCCCTCGGTTCAACAAGATTCAGGGTGCTCCCAATGGCGTTTGTGGTTATCGACAATTGCATCAAGTGCAAGTACACCGATTGCGTGGAAGTCTGCCCGGTGGATTGTTTCCACGAAGGACCGAACATGCTGGTGATCGACCCTGATGAATGCATCGACTGCACCCTGTGCGAACCTGAATGCCCGGTCGAGGCAATCATGTCGGAAGACGACGTCCCCGGGGACAAGCAGCAGTTCATCGAACTCAATGCCGAGCTGGCGAAAGCCTGGCCGGTCATCAACGAGATGAAGGAACCGCTGCCAGACGCGGACGAATGGAAGGACAAGACGGACAAGCTCCAGTACCTGGAGCGCTGAAGCGCCACGCTTGCAGGAAAAGGGGCGGCCCCGGCAGGGGCCGCCCCGGTTTGCCGGCGTCCCTGCCGGCATGCCCCATCCATGGGGCTCGGGAAGCCTAGCAGTGCTGTGAAGCCGGTCAAATTTCGCCCCACTCTCCTCTCCACGTAATTTCCCTAATAATTTCAAGTCATTAGCGCCTTATCCACAGGCGCGCAGGCGATCTGTCCAGCACACCAGCCAGACGCCAGCCCTTTTCAGGAATTATTCCCGCGATAAACTGGCCTGAGGCTGGGGAAAACGCCGTCCAGCGGGACGGCACGGGGGCTGCGTATGGCCGATGGGGCGTGCACTACCGCGGACCGGGTGCTTCGCCTCGTTCTCGCCGTGGCGGCAACGGCGTGCATTCCATGCCAGGGCGCGGACATCTACAAGTGGACCGACGAGCGCGGGCGCATCCACTACGGGGACCGGCCGACAGCGGCCGGGGCCGAACCGCTCACCGTGCACACCCGCCCACCTGACGATCATCGCCTGCCCGGGCGTATCGAGAAGCGTGACCGCCTGCTCCAGGTCCTGGCCGAGGAAAGACGCGAGCGCGAAGAAGCCACCCTGCGCGAGCAGGAGGCCCGCGCCGAGCGCGAGGCGAGGTGTGAGAAGGCACGCCGACGGATGCAGAGCTACACCCACGCGCGCCAGTTGTATGAACAGGACGAGGCCGGCAATCGGCGCGTGCTGACCGACATGGAACACGAGCACGCCCGGGCGGAGGCGCGTGAACTGGTCCGGCAATGGTGTGAATGACCTGGCAGCGGAATCCGGAACAGTTCGCTGAATCGTGCAGAAACCCGTCTTAACCCCTTGTTCGGGTAGTTGTTTTTACAGTTTCGTTGTAGTATTCAGCGTCTGACCCTGCTGACGACGGCGCGCAAGCGGAATGGCTGACAAGCAAAGTGTCTGGAAAAAGGACTGGTTCACCGGCCTGGTGATAGTCGTGATCGTGGGTGCCCTGTCCGGCACGGCGGTCCTGGAAGGGCTGGAGCGATGGGCCTACGACGTGGGCGTGCGCTGGTCCAGCAAGAGCGCCGGCGACGCCGGCAGCGGCATCGATATCGTCGCCATCGACGACGAGAGCATCCGCAACCTCGGCCGCTGGCCGTGGCCGCGCGACCTGCACGGCCAGCTCATCGACAAGCTCAAGGCCGCCGGGGCCAGGGTCATCACGCCGACCATCTTCTACTCCGAGGCCCAGCTCGATCCGGGCCTGGCCTACATCAACGATCTCACCGAGTTCTACGCGGAGTCCCCCCTGGCATCGTCACAACTGGACGGCGAGTTGCAGACCACTGCCCGGGAACTCGGCGATCGCCTGCGTGCCGCGCAGGAGTCCCTGGATACCGACAGCAAGCTCGCCGCCAGCCTGGAAGCCGCCGGCAACGCCGTGCTGTCGATGCAGTTCATCGTCGGCGATCCCATTGGCAACCCGGATTCGGAACTGCCCGGGTTCGTCCTGCGCAACGCGGTCCCCGCCGGGAACATCAATCTCGATACCGACATGGCCGCCGCCGGCTGGCTGCCATTGCCCACCACCCAGGCACTGGTTCCCATCGAGAAAATCGGCAGCCAGGCCGATGCCCTCGGCCACCTGACCCTGTACCCGGACATCGACGGCGCCGTGCGCACCGAGCCGCTGGTCGTCAACTACTACGACCGCTATTTTCCTTCCCAGGCACTGCTGAGCGCCGCTCGCAGCCTCAACCTGGGTGTGGAAGACATCGTCGTGAACGTCGGTGAGAGTGTGCAGCTCGGCAAGCTGACAATTCGTACCGACGGCTATTCGCAGATGCGCACATTCTTCTACAGCGAGGAAGGTGGCGGCCTGCCTTTCCGCGTTGTGTCCGCCTTCGACCTGCTGACCGAGCAGGTACGCCTGGACAGCTTCGCCGGCAAGATCGTCCTGATCGGCGCGACGGCCATCGGCGTCGGCGCCCCGCAGGTAACGCCGATTTCCGGCAACGTCGAGCCGGCGCTCATCATGGCGCACACGATCGCCAGCATCCTGAACGAGGATTTCTTCATCGAGCCGGCCTGGGCCGGGCTGGCGCGCATGGGGGCGTTCCTGCTGATTGCCGCCTACATCATTGCCCTGCTGCCGCGTCTCAAGGCCGCACCGGCATTCGCCGTGACCGCTGCCCTGCTGGTGGTACTGCTCGGCACCGAATGGGGCCTGATGATCGCCCAGTCCTCGTGGGTGCAGTTCATGACCGCCGCCGTGTTGCTGGTGCTTGGCCACGTGCTGATCACCACCAAGCGCTTCCTGGTCACCGAGGCCGGCAAGCTGCGCTCCGATACCGAATCGGCAGAGAGCAACAAGATGCTGGGCCTGGCCTACCAGCAGCAGGGCAACCTGGATATGGCCTTCGACAAGTTCCGCAAGTGCCCCGCCAACAACGAGATCATGGAAGCCCTGTATTCGCTGGCCTCCGATTACGAAGCCAAGCGGCGCTTCAACAAGGCGATGGGCGTGTACGAATACATGCATCGCCATGATCCGAAATTCCGCGACCTGGAATCGAAGATGAAGCGCGCCAAGGCCATGGAAGAGACGGTCATGCTCGGCGGCGGCGGCGGCGGCTCGGCACAGGGCACCCTCATCCTGGAGGACGGCAGCGTCTCCAAGCCCATGCTTGGCCGCTACCAGGTGGAAAAGGAGCTCGGCAAAGGCGCGATGGGCGTGGTCTATCTCGGCCGCGACCCGAAGATCAACCGCGTGGTGGCCATCAAGACCATGGCCCTGTCGCAGGAGTTCGAGGCCGACGAACTCGAAGACGTCAAGGCGCGGTTTTTCCGCGAGGCCGAAACCGCCGGGCGCCTGCATCATCCCAACATCGTCACCGTCTACGATGCCGGTGAGGAGCACGACCTCGCCTACATCGCCATGGAATTCCTCGAGGGGCACGACCTGGTGCGCTACACCAAGCCGGACAAACTGCTGCCCCTGCCGCTGGTGATGGCCATCATCTTCAAGGCGGCGCAGGCGCTGGACCATGCACACAAGGAAAACGTGGTGCACCGGGACATCAAGCCGGCAAACATCATGTACGACCCGGAGAAGAAGGCGATCAAAATCACCGACTTCGGCATCGCCCGCATTACCGACTCCAGCCGCACGAAGACCGGCATGGTCCTCGGCACGCCGTCCTACATGTCGCCCGAGCAACTGTCGGGCAAGAAGGTGGACGGGCGTTCCGATCTGTTCTCCCTCGGCGTGATGCTGTACCAGCTCGTGACCGGCAAGCTGCCGTTCAAGGGCGAATCCATGGCAACGCTGATGTACAAGATCGCCAACGAACCGCACCCGGAGTTGTTCGAACTCAAGCCCGAACTCGCCAAGACCAAGCCCTGCCTGGCGACCATCATCGACAAGGCCCTGCAGAAGGATCCGGACAAGCGCTACCAGACCGGCGCCGAGTTCGCGCGGGATCTGCAGGCTTGCGCCCGCCAGGGCAGCGCCGGCAAGGCCAAGGCGCAGTAAGCTCCCATGAGCCTGAGCCGGAAGCTGGAGTTCATCAACATCTCCGATACCGGCCGGAAGCGCCCCCACAACGAGGACAGCGCCATCACGGACACGGCGATCGGCCTTGCCGTCATCGCCGACGGGATGGGCGGCTACAAGGCCGGCGAGGTCGCCAGCGCCATTGCCGGGATGCTGGTACTGGAACGGGTCCGTGCCGGTCTGCCCGCCCTCGGCAGCAACGGCTCGCCCGAGGCCGTCGGCAAGCTGCTCCGTGAGTGCATCAGCGAAGCCAACGCGCCCATCTTTACCACCGCGCAGCAGGACGACCAGTGCCAGGGCATGGGCACAACCGTGGTGGCAACGCTGTTCTACAACAATCGGGTGATCATCGCGCATGTTGGCGATTCACGAATATATCGCTTCAAAAACAACGAGTTGAGCCAGATGACCGTCGACCACTCGCTGATGCAGGAGCTGATCGACCGGGGCTTCTATACACCCGAGGAAGCCGCCGCCAATACGCCGCGGAACCTGGTGACGCGGGCGCTCGGCATCGAGGACTCCGTGCAGGTCGACATCCGCGATGAGAAGGTGGATCCGGGCGATATTTTCCTGCTCTGCTCGGACGGCCTCAATGATATGGTATCTGATGAAGAAATTCGCTTAACCCTAAGTAAATATAGTGCTAATCTTGTATCGGCTGCTCATGAATTGGTGCGGCTGGCTAATGCCAATGGCGGCAAAGACAACATTTCGGTCGTCCTGGCGCGGCCTCGAGAAAAATTCCCGGCGCGCCCTGGCTTGGTAGACAGACTTTCGGGTTGGATTGGTTGAGGTCAGCGGAACGGAATTAGCTATGTCGAAACTTGTGCTCAGCCTGAATGGTGCTGTCCAGAGCGAATTCGAGCTGGATAAGGAACGCGTCACGATAGGGCGTAAACCCGACAACGACATCCAGATCGACAATCTGGCCGTCTCCGGGAAACATGCGCTCGTCATTACCATCCTCGATGATTCCTTCCTGGAGGATCTCGGCAGCACCAATGGCACTTACGTCAACGGCAAGCTCATCAAGAAGCATGCCCTGAAGAACGGTGACGTCGTTGCCATCGGCAAACACGAGCTGAAGTACGTCAACGAGCACGCGACGGCGGACGACGACGACTTCGAAAAGACGATGATCATCCGGCCCGGCTCGGCCAGTGCCGCCGTTGCCGCCGCGAAGGCGGCCGAGGAAGCCGGCGTCGCGGCCGCCAAGCCCGCCGAGCCAGCACCGGCACCGGCAGCTGCTGCAGCCGCCGCACCGGCTGCGGCCAAACCGGCCGCCGGCATGCCCCTCGGCAAGCTGCATGTGCTGAACGGCCCCATTGCCGGCAAGGAACTCGAGCTGACCAAGGCCCTGATTACGCTGGGCAAGCCGGGGGTGCAGGTAGCGGTGATATCGCGTCGACCACAGGGTTATTTCCTGACCCACATCGAGGGTGATGGCCAGAACGACAACTTCCCCGTCGTGAATGGCAAGCCCATCGGGCCCCAGGCCTACTCCATGCAGAACGGTGACGTCATCGAGCTCGCCGGCATCAAGATGGAGTTCAGCGTCGCGCGCTGACGGGCTGAGCTGTCGCCCGGCATCTGCCTCACGGCTGGCGGTCGGGTCATCGCCAGCCGCTGCAACATCCTTTCAGTTGCGTCCCGATACCGTTCTCAGGGGTGGCCGGCAGCCTGCCGGCTGATTCAGCCAGTTGTTGTCGTCGCGCGGGCTGCGGGCAGGGGCCCACCGCCGGCTACTTGCTTGTATGCGTGTACACGCCATCCCAGTCGGCGGGCGGCGGTTCGGCCCGGTAGTGCGCGATGCGATCGATGTAGACCTCGTAGAGCATGGGCGAGGCCGAGGACCTGGCAAGATTCAGGAACTGCAGTTCAGCCATGTCCCACTCCTGGCTGCGGAAGTACTTCAGGGCCTGCCGATAGAGCTTTATCTCGTCGCGCAAAGCCTTGCTGATATCCTCGACGCGCCCGAGCGGCTCGTAGATGGTCACCGGCTCGTCCTTGCCCTTGACCCGCACCTTGTCCAGCTCCCGGAAGCCGAAGCCGCTGACCGCCAGCCTCGTCGTCTCGCTCACAATGATGGATACCCCGTAGTTCTTGGTCAGGCCTTCCAGGCGCGAGCCGAGGTTCACCGCGTCGCCCAGCACCGTGTAGGCCATTCGGAACTCCGAGCCCATGTTGCCCACGTTCATCGGACCGGTATTCAGCCCGACGCCGATGCGCACCTCCGGCCAGCCGCGTGAACGGAAATCGGTGTTGACCTCCTCCAGCTTGCCCAGCATGGTCATCGCCGCCTCCAGGGCATGCTGGGCATGCTCCGGGTCCTCCAGCGGGGCGCCCCAGAACGCCATGATGGCGTCGCCCATGTACTTGTCGATGGTGCCGCGATAATCGTGGATGACATGCGTCATCGGCGTCAGGAAGCGGTTCATCAGCTCGGCCAGTTCCTGCGGGTCCAGGCCCTCGGAGAGCGTGGTGAAGCCGCGTACATCCGAGAACAGTACCGTCAGTTCCCGGCTGGCGGCGTCCAGGGAATAACTCTCCGGGTCCCGGCTCATCTCGTCCACCAGTTCGGGCGGCACGTACTGGCCGAACAGGCCGGTCAGCTGGCGCTTGCCGCGGGTTTCGACAAAGTAGCCGTAGGACATGTTCAGCAGGAACATCGCGGCGATCATGAACAGGCCGGAGGCGATTGGCAGCACGATGTTGCCGAATTGCCAGGTGGCGACGTTGGCGGCAATGCTCACCATCACCATGATCATCACGGTGAGCGTCGCCCACAGCGGGCTCAGCAGCGGCAGAACCAGCGCCATCACCAGCCCGGTCGCCAGCAGGATGACGAACTCGGCCCCCAGCACGTAGGCGGGGCGCTCCAGCAGCTTGTTGTCCAGGATGCCGGCAATGAGGTTGGCATGGACCTCGACCCCGGGATAGGCCTTCTGCACGGGCGTGGCACGCAGATCGAGCAGGCCAGGCGCAGTCGTGCCGACCAGTACGATGCGTCCCTTCAGTTTTTCCATGTCCACGGCGCGGTTGAGTACGTCCGTTGCCGGCACATAGGGGAAGCTCCCCTCCTCGCCGCGGAAGGGCACCAGCGTCTGTACATGCTCGTCCACGGGGATGGTGCGATCGCCCACCCGCAGCCACTCCAGGCCGGAGTAGGTACGCTTGGATCCCCAGGGCGCCGGTTCGAACTGCGGCACGATGCCATCTGCCTGGAGGGCAACCCGGGCCACGGCCAGCGACAATGATTCGTAGTAGGCGCCGTCGAACTCGTACAGCATCGGCACGCGACGCACGATGCCGTCGATATCCGTGGTGGGAATGAAATGCCCGGCGGCGCGCGCCGCTTCCTGGAACTCGGCCAGATTGCCCCCGTAACCGTCGGCGGACTGGAACTGGATGTTCTTGCCCTTGAAGGTACCGGCCACGAAGGTCGGCGTCGGTAGGCGGCCGATGCGCTCGGCCTTGCCCTCCAGTTCGGGGGGATTTAAGTATTAGCCTAGTACCACCGGGTAG
>CAYGQN010000152.1:0-9329 GCA_964351795.1 uncultured Gammaproteobacteria bacterium | reverse complement strand
GCAACCTGGTCGACTGCGCGGACCTCATCGTCCGCTCGGCACTTGCCCGGCGCGTAAGCCGCGGCCTGCACCACACCCTGGATTACCCGGACGCCGACGACACCCGCGCGCCAGCGGACACGATCCTGCTCGGCGACGAACAGCTGTCGCCGTAACCGCCCATGCACTTCGCCGACCTGCTCGATTACCGCGCCGGCCCGCAGGAACTCGCGGGCCGACATATCCTGGTCACCGGCGCCGGCAGCGGCATCGGCGCGGCGGTCGCCCTGGACCTGGCCCGCGCCGGCGCCACGGTCACCCTGCTCGGCCGCCGGGTGCCGCCGCTGGAATCGGTCTGGGATGCCATCACGGCCGCCGGCGGCGATGCGGCCATCTACCCGCTGGACCTGGAGTCGGCCGCCTACCAGGATTTCGAACGCCTTCACGATACCCTGCTGGAGGCCTTCGGCCGGCTGGACGGCCTGCTCTGCAATGCGGCCATGCTCGGTGATCTGACCCCGCTCGCCCGCTATCAGCCGCAGACCTGGGCGCGGGTGCACCAGGTGAACCTGCATGCACCTTTCATGCTGCTGCAGAACCTGCTGCCGGCACTGCTTGCCAGCGAGGATGCCTCGGTTGCCTTTACGCTGGACGCCGCCGTGCGCCCGCCACGGCCCTACCGGGGCGCTTACGGCACCAGCAAGGCCGCCCTGGAGGCCATGCTGCACATGCTCGCCGAGGAAACCGCCCATTACGGGCAGCTGCGCTGCAACGGCCTGTGTCCGCCGCCGATGCTGACGCAACTGCGCCGCGATGCCTATCCCGGCGAGGATCCCGCCGCCCTGGCCAGCCCGGACAGCATCACCGGCCCGTTCCTGTGGTTGCTGGGCCCGGCCGGCCGCGCCTGCCGCGGGGAAATCCTTGCCTGAGATCGCCTGCCGGCGGCAAGGCTTTGCCGGCCCGCGGGCCGGCGGATTGTGCTTTGCCCCGCCAATCATGATAATCAACGCTTTGGCGTGGTTTATGCATCGAATCTCCGGGGAGTCGAAACAGGCGACATTCAGGGGGAGTCGAACAGCATGCAAACGGCATTAGCTCTCGCGCAGGATGGCACGATGGACATCGAGCAGGCGGCACTGAAGATTGCACATCGGCTGCAGACGTCGCTGGAAGTAGCTCGCATCGTCGAGTTGTTCAGCGAGGAACTGCAACCGATCCTGGCACACGAGGGCATCAGCTACCGGAACGAGGGCGCGCAAGTCGACCTCACCTTCGGCCGCGACGCCATGCACCAGTGCAGTTACGAACTCAATCTCCAGGGTGAAGCACTCGGCACGGCCACGCTGTGGCGCAAGCGGCCGTTCACGGAACGGGAAACCGAGCAGCTCGAGCAGCTGTTCGTCGTGCTGCTGTACCCCTTGCGGCATGCCCTGATGTACCAGCAGGCCATCGCCGCCTCGCTCACGGATCCCATCACCGGTGTCAGCAACCGCGCCGCGCTGGACATGCTGCTCGACCGCGAAGTGGAACTGGCGCGCCGCCACGGCAGCGATCTGGCTGTCATCATGGTGGACATCGACCGCTTCAAGCAGATCAACGATACCCACGGCCATCTCGCCGGCGACCAGGTCCTGCGCAAGGTGGCCGCGGTGATCCGCGACTGCGTGCGCAGCAGTGATGTGGTGGCGCGGTTCGGCGGCGAGGAGTTCCTGGTCCTGCTGCGCAACACCGACCTGTTCGGCGCGGCCCTGCTCGCGCAGCGGATACGCGCGGCCATCGAGCGCACGGTGATCCGCGAGAACGACAAGGACATCATCGTGACCGTCAGCCTCGGCGTGACCAGCCTGCACGACGAGGAATCATCCCGGGACCTCGTCTCCCGCGCCGACCAGGCGCTCTACCAGGCCAAGCGCGAGGGCCGCAACCGCGTGGTGGAATACGCCGCCTGACAGCGGTGCATGCCGCTCAGTCACCCTCGCCGAGCAGCGCCAGCAGGCCCGCCTCGTCCAGCACCGGCACACCCAGCTCGGCGGCCTTGTCGGCCTTGGAGCCAGGGTCGGCGCCGACCACCACGTAATCGGTCTTCTTCGACACGCTGCCGGTCACGCGCGCCCCGCGAGCCTGCAACTTCGCCTTGGCATCCGGGCGCGACAGCGTGCCCAGCGTGCCGGTGAGCACGAAGGTCCTGCCGGCCAGATCCTGCACCGGCCGCGACGATGCCTCGACCACCGGCCAGTTCACGCCCGCGGCCAGCAAATCCTCGATGACGGCACGCTTGTCCTGGTCGTGCAGGAACTCCAGGATGCGCCCCGCCACGACGGGGCCCACATCCGGCACGGCCAGCAGTTGTTCCTCGTCGGCGTCGAGCAGGGCCTCCAGAGTGCCGAAATGGCCCGCCAGAGCCTGCGCGGTGGCCTCGCCGACATCCCGGATCCCCAGCGCGAACAGGAAGCGGGGAAGCTCGGTATCGAGGCTGCGCCGGATGGCCGCATACAGGTTGGCGGCGGATTTCTCGCCCATGCGCTCCAGGCCCGCCAGCGTCCCGGGATCGAGCCGGTACAGGTCGGCAACGGTGTCGATCAGGTCACCGGCGACGAGTTGCTCGGCAATCTTCTCGCCAAGACCATCGATGTCCATGGCCCGCCGGCCGGCGAAATGCAGGATCGCCTGGATCCGCTGCGCCGGGCAGACCAGAGCGCCGGTGCAGCGGTGCACCGCTTCGCCCTCCTCGCGCACCACCGGTGAATCACACTGCGGACAGCGCCCGGGCATCTCGAACAGGCGTGCATCGTCCGGCCGCCGTTCCTCGATGACCCGCAGCACTTCGGGAATGACATCCCCGGCCCGGCGCACGACAACGTAATCGCCGATGCGCACATCCTTGCGGCGCATCTCGTCCGCGTTATGCAAGGTGGCATTGGTCACCGTGACACCGCCGACCTGCACCGGCTCGAGCCGCGCAACCGGCGTGAGCGCGCCGGTACGGCCGACCTGCACCTCGATATCGCGCACCCGGGTGATCTCCTCCTCGGGCGGGAACTTGTAGGCGATTGCCCAGCGCGGCGAGCGCGCGACGTGGCCGAGGCTGGCCTGGGCGCGGCGGTCGTTGAGCTTGTAGACCACGCCGTCGATGTCGTAGGGCAGCGCATCGCGAAGGGCGAGGATCCGGGCATGGTAGTCGAGCATCGCCTCCACGCCCCGGCACACCTCGGTCAGGTCCGAGATTCTCAGCCCCAGGCCCTGCAGCCACTGCAGCACCGCCCACTGCGTGGCCGGCAGGTCCGCACCCTCGACCAGGCCGACGCCGTAACAGAACAGGCTGAGCGGACGGCTGGCGGTGATGGCCGGATTGAGCTGTCGCAGGCTGCCGGCCGCGGCATTGCGCGGGTTGGCGAAGGTCTTGCCACCCGCCTCGGTCTGCTCCCGGTTGAGCCGGCGCAGGCCCTCGCGGGTCATGTAGATCTCGCCGCGGACTTCCAGCACCGCCGGCGCCCGGCCTTCGCGCAGGCGCAGCGGGATGCTGCGGATCGTGCGGACGTTGCCGGTAACATCCTCGCCGCGGCTACCATCCCCACGCGTAGCCGCCCGCACCAGTTCACCGTCACGGTACAGCAGGCTGATGGCCAGGCCGTCCATCTTGGTCTCGGCCACGTAATCGAGGGTATCGGTTTCCAGGTGCTCGCTGATGCGCCGGTGGAAAGCCAGCATGTCCTGTTCGCTGAAGGCGTTGGCCAGCGACAGCATCGGCTGCTCGTGGCGGACTTCGCCAAACCCCTCTGCAGGGGCGCCGCCGACACGCTGCGTCGGCGAGTCGGCACTGGCCAGCGACGGGTGCTCGGCCTCAAGGGCCTGCAGCTCGCGAAAGCGGCGGTCGTACTCGGCATCGGGCACCGTGGGCGCGTCGAGCACATAGTACTGGTAGTCCCAGTCGGCCAGCAGGCGTCGCAGTTGCGCGACCCGCCCGGCCGGCGTCTCAGGAGATGCCGTGCTCATCGCGGGCAATACCCTCGCGGATCTCCTCGATGGTCTCGGCCGTCAGCGGGCGATGGTCATCGTCGCAGACCTGGGCGTCGAGCAGCTCGGCCAGCCGCTGCGCGGTATTGAGCATGAGTTCAAATGCCACCGGCGCATCCAGCGGCGTCGGCAGCCGCATGAACATGGCGACCCCGCGGGTTGAAATGGTGTGCATCTTGGACAGGTCGAATTCCCCGGGCTCGAACATGTTGGCAACGCTGAACACGGATTCGTCGCTGCTCATCTGGCCGATTCCGAAGTGATGGAAGATGCGCATCTCGCCGTGCTGCAGACCCACCGTGCGCAGCGCGTCGAGCAGCGCCGGCCCGCCGATCCGTCGTGGCTCGGCCACCTCCACGTAGAACACGATGACCCGCACCGGCGGCGCCGGCTTGCCCCGGCCGGGCGCGGGCTCGCGCTCCTGCTCGTCCTCGAAGCTGTCGTCGATATGCATGGGCGCATCGAAGCCGAGTTCGAGCTGGCCCCGATCGGCCGCTGCGTCGCGCCCGCGCCGGCGCCGGCTCTCGCGCGCAACGCGGCCGCGCGCATCGGTGTTGACCACCCGCGGGCCCTGCTCATCCTCGACCTCGGGCGGCTGCACCAGGATGGCCAGCGGATCATCGTTGCCGGCCGACCGGGTACCAGTGGCGCTGCCGGTATTGCCGCCGGCGCTGCCCGGCGCCGGGCGCACCCGCACCGGCCCGACAATGCCATCGGCTTCGTCAGCGGGATAATCGGGGACTTCCTCCTCGTCGCGGCGCCGCGGCACCAGGCGTCTCAGCATGCCGCGCTCGCGGTCGGGTTCGATGATGAGCCGCCCCATGCTGCGCCTGCGCGTGCGGCGGCGACTCAGCAGGTAGATCCCGCCGACCACGAGCACGCTGATGACGATGAGGACGAGTCTCAGGCTTAGCATTGCTCCATGCCACCGTTGCGGCCCGCGCCTGCCTGCGGCGCCGGCCTGCGACGAACCCTGGCAGGCCCTGGCCGGCCCGCGTTCAGGCCGACAGGGCCATGTCCACGGCCTCGTCCATGTCCACCGCGACGAGGCGTGACACACCGGCCTCCTGCATGGTGACGCCGACCAGGCGCTCGGCAATCTCCATGGTGATCTTGTTGTGGGTCACGAACAGGAACTGCACCCGCGCCGACATGGTTCGCACCATGTCGCAGAAGCGGTTCACGTTGGCGTCGTCCAGCGGTGCGTCGACCTCGTCGAGCAGGCAGAACGGCGCCGGGTTCAGCTCGAAAATGGAGAAAATCAGGGCAATGGCGGTGAGCGCCTTCTCGCCGCCCGACAACAGGTGGATGGTGCTGTTGCGCTTGCCGGGCGGACGCGCCATCACCGTCACCCCGGTTTCCAGCAGATCCTCGCCGGTGAGCTCGAGGTAGGCATGGCCGCCGCCGAACAGGGTCGGGAACAGGGTCTGGATACCGGTGTTGACCTTGTCGTAGGTTTCCTTGAAGCGCGTCCGTGTTTCGCGATCGATGCGGCGGATGGCCTCCTCCAGGGTGGTCAGTGCCTCGGTGAGATCGGCGTGCTGGTTGTCGAGGTAGGTCTTGCGCTCGGACAGCTCGGCGAACTCGTCGATGGCGGCCAGGTTAATGGGCCCCAGCCGGCTGATCCGGCGCTCGACCGCCTCCACCGCCTCGCGACAACCGGCCTCGTCCAGATCCGGCTCCAGGCTGGCCAGCAGCGTTGCCGGGTCAACCTCCACGCCGGTGAGCTGTTCCTCGATGTCCTGCACGCGCACCTGCAGGCCACGCAATTCCACCCGGACGCCCTCGACCAGCTCTCGACGCGCCTGCAGTTCCTGGTCGCCGGCCGCGCGCTTCTGCTCGGCCTCGCGCAGGGCGGCGTCGATGTCCTGGACCCGGCGGCGGGCCTCGGCCAGCGCGGTGTCCACCTTCAGGCGCTCCTGCAAGGCCGTTTCCAGCGCGGCACGCATTTCCGTCAGCGGCGCCTCGCTGCCATCCATTTCCTTCTGCAGTTCCTCGACCCGGTTCTGGGTCTGCACCAGCATCGAGCGATTGCGTTCCAGCGCACGGTCCAGTGCGTTGGTCTGGGAGCGCATGGTTTCCATTCGCAGGCTGACTTCATGCACGCGATCACGGGCGATACGCCAGTTCTCCCGCGCGGACTGCAACTGCGACTGCAGTTCATCGCGGCGGCCGGACAGCCGGGCCCTTGTATCCTCCTGCTCGTGCCGGGATTCGCCGGCCTCGCGCAGGCTGCGGCGCAAATCGTCCAGGCCGGCGATGTTGCCGTCCCGGTACTCGGCGATGCCCTGCAATTCCTCCTCGATGGAGGCCCGGCGCTCGTGCAGGGAATCCAGCCGTGCCTGGCGCCCGGCGATGGCCGAGCGCAGCTCGGTGATCCGCTCCTGGGCCTGGCGCAGCGCCTGCGGCTCGGCGGCGGCCTTCTGCAGGCCCTCCAGGTCGGCCCGGACGCGATCACGCTCGTCCGACAGCCGGCCATGCTCGGCGGTCAGCGCCTGCGTGGAGGTGGCCAGTTCGCGCAACTCGCTCTCGCGCTCGAGCATGCTCCCGGCCCCGGGATCGCGACCCGGCAGGCAGACCCAGCCGGCCCCGACCAGTGTGCCGTCCCGGCAGGCGATCAACTCACCGGCAGCGAGGCGATCACTGAGCTGGCGGGCAGCAGCGAGATCCTCGACCGCGTAGACGCCGTCGAGTACGTCGGCCACGCCGCTGTCATCGCTGACATGGGCACGCAGCGGCGTACCGAGCGGTGCCGCCCAGCTCGAACCGGGGATGCGGCGGGCCCTGTCCACCAGGGCAAGGTCGCCGCCCGGGCGGCCGGAGAAATCCCTATCGATGGCATCGCCCTCCACGCACAGAGCATCCAGCGGCACCCGCGTGGCAGCCTCCACGGCGCGCTCCCAGCCGGGCGCCACCCGCAGCTGCTGGGCCAGGCGCGGCAGGCCCTCGAGGCCCCGTTCGCGCAGCCAGGCCTGCATGGCCTTGGGATCATTGCCCCGTGCCGCGCGCTGCAGTGCTTCCAGCGAGGCCATCCGGGTGGCCAGCTCGCGCTGGCGTTCGCGATTGTTTTCGAGCTCGGTCTGCAGTTCCTGCAAACGTGCGCGCAGGACCTGTTCACGGCTGCGCCGCTGCTCCTCGGACTCCTGCAGCTTCTGCTGGGCCGTGGTCGCCTCGGCGAGCTGCGCTTCCAGGCGCCGGATCTCGCCGGCCTCGGATTCGGGCACGAGCTGGGTGAGCGCCTCGCGCAGCAGCTCGGCGCGACGGGCCGAGGATTCCAGCTCCGATTCCAGGTGTTCAAGACGACTCTCGGCCAGGCGACGCTCGTTTTCGGCGGCCGCGGCAGCGGTGTTGAAGCTGTCCCACTCACCCTGCCAGGCCTGCATGGCCTGCTCGATCTGATCGAGGCGCTCATGGGCGGTCCGCTCGGCCTGCCCGGCCTGTTCGTACTCCGGCTCGGCCGCCTGCAGGCGGGCACCGATCTGGCGGACGCTGAGCTCGTCGTTGTCGAGATGGCCGCGCGCCTCCTCGGCATCACGGAAGGCCTGCTGCAGGTCCTGCTCCAGCTGGCCGCGGCGCTGCTCGGCATGCTGGATGGATTGTTCCAGGCGTGAGATTTCCGCCCCCTGACGGTAGTAGTCCCCCTGCACCTGGTTCAGCGTTTCGGCGGCGCCGCCCTGCTGCTCGCGCAGGCTGGTGAGTTCGTTCTCCACGCTGCGCACATTGGCCAGCGCTTCCTCCACCGCAGTCTCGCGCCGTTGCAGCTCCGTGGCCTGGGCATCGGCAAGCCCCTGGATGTCGCGCAGGCGCACGCCAAGCAGGCGGGCGGTGAGTTCGCGCTCCTCGGCCTTGTACTTGCGATAGCGTTCGGCCGCCTGCGACTGGCGTTCGAGGTGGCCGAGCTGGCGCCCGAGCTCCTCACGGATGTCGCTCAGCCGGGCGAGGTTCTCGTTGGTATGCCGGATGCGGTTTTCCGTTTCGCGGCGGCGCTCCTTGTACTTGGAGATGCCGGCGGCCTCCTCCAGGAAAATCCGCAACTCTTCCGGCCGCGCCTCGATGATGCGAGAGATCATGCCCTGCTCGATGACCGAGTAGCCGCGTGCACCGACGCCGGTGCCGAGGAACAGGTCGGTGATGTCCTTGCGGCGGCAGCGGGTGCCGTTGAGGAAATAGGTGGAAATGCCGTCACGGCCCATCTGCCGGCGGATGGAAATCTCGGTGAAGCCGGCATACTGCCCGGCCAGCGACGCATCGGAGTTGTCGAAGATGATTTCCACCGCGGCCTGGCCCACCGGCTTGCGGGTGTTCGAGCCGTTGAACACCACGTCGGCAATGGAATCGCCACGCAGGTGCTTGGCCGAACTCTCGCCCATGACCCAGTTGACCGCATCGATGATGTTCGACTTGCCGCAGCCGTTCGGCCCCACCACGCCGGTCAGATTGCCGGGCAGTTCCAGGACCGTGGGGTCGACAAAGGACTTGAAGCCGGAAACCTTGATCTTGCTGATTCTCATGGGCGCGTAGAATACGTGAATGCAGGCAGACGGTATAGCCGAACAGGCCTGCTTTTGTTGATTCTAATCCGATAGAAAACAGATGCTTGACGAATCGACAAGCTTGCCGACCGCCACGCGGTCCGCGCACCGGGGCCGGGTATGAAGCCCGGTGCCGCCGCCGGCCTGCGCTGCCTGTTCGCGGGGATCCGCCTGCTGGTACGGCCCCGGATCAGGCGTTTCGTACTCATTCCCCTGTTGATCAACACGGCGCTGTTCGCGGGCGCCACCGTGCTCGGGGTGGACTGGCTCGATGGCCTGCTCGATCGCACCCTGCCCGACTGGCTGGCGTTCCTGGAATTCATCATCTGGCCGCTGGTAGCCCTGACCGCGCTGGTCATCAGCTTTTTCGCGTTCACCCTGGTGGCCAATTTCCTGGGGGCCCCCTTCAACGGTTTCCTGGCCGAGGCGGTGGCCGACCGCCTCGGTGGCGCCCCGGTGGGCGGCGCCTTCCGCTGGCGCCGGCTGCCACTGGAAACCGCGGGCGCGCTGCTGGGGGAAGTGCGCAAACTTGCCTACTTCGCCTTGCTCGGCCTGCCGCTGCTGCTGCTGTTTGTCATCCCCGGCCTGCAGATCATCGCCCCGGCCGCCTGGTTCCTGTTCGGGGCCTGGGCCCTGTGCGTGGAGTATGCTGATTACCCGTTGGGCAACGCGGGCCTGGCGTTCCCCCGCCAGCGCGCGACGCTGCGATCGCACCGTGCGCTGGCCCTCGGCTTCGGCGCCGGTGTGGCGCTGATGACCAGCGTGCCGGTACTGAATTTCTTTGCCATGCCGGCGGCGGTGGCG
>CAYGQN010000151.1:1388-9405 GCA_964351795.1 uncultured Gammaproteobacteria bacterium | reverse complement strand
ACCTCGTCCGCACCACCTCGTCCGCACCACCTCGTCCGCACCACCTTACCCGCACCACCTTACCCGCACCGCCTTACCCGCACCGCCTTACCCGCACCGACTCGCCGCATTCCGCGCCGCCATGCCCGGGAACCACGTTGAACAACCCGCCGACGACCGGCGCGGAAAAATTTTTCCGCCCACGCCTAAAGCCCCTGCCGCAGATTGCCGTTAACCGGTTCACAGGTTGACGCGGGAAGATGCCTGCGGACCGTTGAGGGGACAGGACAAGCCGGCTCGGCCGGCACAGGGACAGGGCGAAGACAATGGCTGTCGTCATCAACACCAACATGGGTTCTCTCACCGCGACCAGGCACCTGGGCTCGACGGAGAACGCACTCGCCCGCAGCGTGCAACGGCTGTCCTCGGGCCTGCGCATCAACAGCGCGCGCGACGACGCCGCCGGCCTGGCCATCAGTGATCGCATGACCACCCAGGTGCAGGGCCTGAACCAGGCCGCGCGCAATGCCAACGACGGCATTTCCATGCTGCAGACCGCCGAGGGCGTGTACGAGACCGTCACCGCCAACCTGCAGCGGATCCGCACCCTGGCCGTGCAGGCCGCCAACGCCACCAACAGCACCTCCGACCGCCAGGCGCTGCAGGCCGAGGTGAGCCAGCTGGTGAGCGAGATCGACCGCGTTGGCAAGGAGGCCGAGTTCAACGGCCTGAAGATGTTCTCCTCCCACAACAGCAGCGTGGTGGGCGACGAGGACCAGCTGGCCGCACTGGACGGCCTGAAGCTGTATTCCCTGCGCCAGTCCGAACAGCGCATCAGCGAGCTGTACGGCGTGACCGCGGACGGCGTGCAGATGCAGGTGGAGCTGACCACCTTCACCGACGGCGCCGGCAACACCGCTGCGCGCGTGGGCTCATTCGTGGGCGCGACGGGCTTCGGCAACAACATCACCATGCAGATAGACATGGCGGATTTCGTGCCGCCCAACCTGCCCAACGGCGGCTCCGCCCCGTTCTACAACGATCGGATTGTCGCCCACGAGATGGTGCACGCCGTAATGAACCGCACCACCAACTACGGCGACCTGGTGAACAACCACATGTGGTTCGTTGAAGGTACCGCCGAGTTCATCCACGGCGCCGACGAACGCGTGCTGGCCGATGGCGGCGCCACGGCGCCGGGCGCGGCCAATCTGGTGAGCGAATTCAACAACGGCTTCTCCGGCAGCAGCGCCGACTACTCCGCCAGCTACGCGGCCACGCGCTATCTGCACGATCAGATCAAGGCCGCCGGCGGCGAGGGCATCAAGGACATCTTCGCCTTCTACCAGGGCAACCCCACCGGCACGCTGGCCGAGGCCATCGCCAGCACCGATGCCTACGCCAACGCCGACCCGGCAGCGGCCTACAGCGCCTTCGTGGCCGACTTCACCGCCAACGGTGCCGCGTTCATCCAGGGCTTCGACTTCAGCAATGCCGACACCGGCGCCATCGGCGGCTTCGACGTGGACGGCGGCGATGTGCTGACGGCCGAAAGCGTGATTTCCGGGGCCAGTGACCGCCCGTCGGACAACCCGCTGGCCGGCTTCACCACGGTGTTCGAGGAGCTGGGCTCGCTGGCGCTTGCCGATACCAACGAGCAGGTGTTCCAGGTGGGGGCGAACCTCGGCCAGACCGTGCGCGCCAACCTGGGGCCGCTGAGCGTGCGGGCCATGGCCATCGAAGACCTGGACATTGTCGAGTTTGCCGACCGCGCCATCGGCCAGGTGGACCGGGCCCTGGACTACGTGAACGGCGAACGCGCCCGGATCGGCGCCCAGTTGTCGCGCTTTGAAACCGCCATTGCCAACCTGAACACCGCGGCCGAGAACATCACCGCCAGCCGCTCGCGCATCCAGGATGCCGACTACGCCGCCGAAACCGCCGAGCTCACGCGCGCCAGCATCCTGCAGCAGTCCGCCACGGCCATCCTGGCCCAGGCCAATACCCAGCCACAGATTGCCCTGCGGCTGCTCGGCTAGCCCCACACCCCGCCCGGCGCAGCCCGGGCCCGGCTCACAGGCGGTCCAGCGGACTTCTGACGCCCTGCCCGCCGCGGTTGAGCACATGCGTGTAAATCATCGTGGTTGACACGTCCGCGTGCCCGAGCAGCTCCTGCACGGTGCGGATGTCGTAACCGGCCTCCAGCAGGTGCGTGGCAAAGGAATGCCGCAGCGTGTGCGTGCTGACCTTCTTGTGGATGCCGGCCTCACGCGCGGCCGCGCGGATGGCACGCTGCAGACCGTTCTCGTGCAGATGATGGCGGCGGGTGCGATGCGAGCGCGGGTCCACCGACAGCCGCGCGCTGGGAAAGGCCCACTGCCAGTACCACTCGCGCGCCGCGTTCGGGTACTTGCGCGCCAGCGCATCCGGCAGGTACACCTCGCCCAGGCCCGCGGCAAGGTCGGCATCGAACTGCGCCCGCACCCGCGCCAGGTGTTCAACCAGGCGTTCGCGCAGCAGGTCCGGCAGCGGCACCACGCGGTCCTTCGCCCCCTTGCCGTCGCGCACCACCAACTGGCGATTGTCGAAGTCGATATCCTTCACCCGCAGGCGGATGCATTCCATCAGGCGCATGCCGGTGCCATAGAGCAGCGCCCCCATCAGCGCCGGAGTGCCGTCCATCTGCGCCAGCAGCGCCCGCACCTCGGCCACGCTGAGCACCACCGGCAGCCGGCGCGGCTGTTTCGAACGCGCGAACCCGCCCAGCTCATCCAGCGGCCGACCCAGCACCTTGCCGTACAGGAACACGAGAGCATTGAGCGCCTGCGCCTGGGTTTTCGCCGCCACGTTGCGCCGTAACACCAGGTGCTCCAGGTAGGCGCGCACGTGCTCGCCGCCGAGGTCCGCCGGGTCCTGGCCGCCGTGGAACATCACGAACCGCGCCGCCCACTGCTCATAGGCCTGCTCGGTACGAATGGAATAACGACGGCAGCGCACCTCCGCGATAAGCCGCTCGAACAATACCGGCTGCGCCCGGCGCGCACGCTCCAGCACCGAGCCGGGCTCAGCGCCCAAGGGGAAACCGGCGTCGCTGCCCGCCACCGGGCCGGTGCCGGCCCCGGATGCCGCGACAGACTCGCCGGCAGCGGCCGCGACCTTATCCGCCGCCGTTGGCTGCGCATCGCCCGGGCCACGCGCGCGCAGCACCGGCGCCAGCCGCGCGAGCGTCGCGTGGTCCGCCTTCAAGGTGGCCGCTGACGCCTTCCAGTGTGCCCAGTCGAAATCCGCTGCCCAGCCCACCTGCACCACCCGCTTGAAGAACCACTCCAGCGCCTGCACCAACTGCCGGAACTGCCAGTCCCGCATGTCGCGCCAGCCGGCGCAGTGCCGCAACCACGCCTCGACCTGCTCCGCGCTGTGCGCGGACACGGGCCGCCCGGCATTCGCGGCGAGATACTGCTCCACCCGGCGTACATACCAGCGCGCCGCGGAGTCGTGGGGCGCCGCCGCCACCGCCACCTTGTGGAAGGCAGCGACCAGGGGCGCATCCTGCGGCGACAGTGATCCGCCAGGCAGGCCAGCGGGCGGCCCGGTGCGGCGATGCATGCCGCCACGGTTTTCACTGCGAAGAGCAGACAAAGTGTGCTTTTTGCTGCCGCGACCGCGGCCGGAAGATGAATCGCCCATGCTGAACCTCCGTGTTCAAGGCGGAAAACCCGGTGAAAACCACGCCGGCGGCGGCTACACTCAATCCATGAGGGCCGAAACCGCGGCGATGGAACGCAGGAATATACCCACAATGGAATTCCGGGACCACACACATTCCGCCTATCCCGCCCAACCCACACTCCGCAGATCTAACTCTAACTGTTAGGCAGCGGATCTGCGGCAGACGCCCCGAGCGCGCTACACTGCACGGATGGCGAAGTACAGGTACACGAACTACTTTGAGAATGAAGTGCTTAGGAAGCGCCCGTACTTGAGGAAAGAATGGTGTGCGTACGCCGTGGAGAATCCGGTCAAGTTCGAAGCTCAGGAACACAATCGGTTTCGATTTTGGGCTCAGATTCCGGAACTCGATAATCGTTACCTGAGAGTGGTAACTCTAGAAGATTGCATCACCAGACACAACGCGTTTCCGGATCGGAGTTTCACACCATGAAGATGAAGTACTACAAAGAAACGGATTCGCTGTACATCGATCTTTCAGAGATTCCAAGCGCAGAGAGTAAAGAAGTCTCTGAAGGTATCGTTCTTGATTACGATGCGTCCGGGAATCTCGTCGGCATTGATATCGATAACGCGACTTCCAAGGTCGCTCTCGAAAAGCTGGTCGTTAGTAGCCTGCCGGGTATAGTAGAAACCGCTGCCTAACATGCTGTTGCGGGCCGACGCATGACTGCTCCTCCTTTCGCTGCCGCTCCAGTCGTCGCCGTCAAGCGCGGCTGAACAGCGCGTTGAGACTGTAGAAAAACCCAAGCGGTGCGGCTGGACTGGGAGCACCGTTTTCAGCCGGGCTTTCCTGTCTATATGCAGGTTCCCAAGTACAACTCGGTCCTTCATCTCAGTGAACACTCTGGAGATTGCTCTCCGGGTTCGAAAACCTTCGTGAATACCGATGAGCTGGAGGCCCTGCACCGGATGCCAAGGCCTCCGCATCGCTCCGGCTTCGCCATCGGCGATGGCGGACATTAGGCATTGCTGACATCCCGGGGGTAGGCTAACAACAAAACCATCAAGGAGGTCGAAATGGCCACATCAGTACCCAGGCACACAGTCGACCTGAGCGCGTATCCGGATCTGGTGGTCATTTACCTTGGAATGAGGGTCAACACCCTGCGCGGCTTGAAGACCATCTTCGGTCTGGGGCCACAGATCCAGGCGGCGGGGGATGCCAAACCCGAAGGGTTGCTGCACTGTGAACAGAACATCATTTACAACGTTTTCCCGTTTGACGTCGGGATGCGCTGGTACTGGAAAGACTTCAAGTCGATGGAGGCGTGGACGCGGTCGCCGCCCCATCGGCAGTGGTGGACCAAGTTTCTGAAGGATTCCGGCGGCACGGGTTTCTGGCACGAGACTTACTGCATGCGTGGCGGCATTGAAGCCATCTACGACGACCTCACGAGCACAGATATGGGTTTACTGGCATTCGCGCCTCGAGTACCAGCTCGCGCCGGCACATTCAGTGCCAGACGTCGTCTGGAACGAGAGGGCTCGGACCTCGACCAACCGGAGGGCATGTCCGAGCAGGAGTTGCATGGCAACGCAGACCCCGTCGGTGGAACGGATACTTGACCGCTCCTTTCCTTCGGGGCGGCTCCGGTAGAGCGTAGTCAATTGCCGCTCACCTCAGCGGTGCGGCCGTAGCAAATCCTCGTCGAGTTGTCTTGATGAGCGGTCTCACCTCCTGAATTGCGCCGGGCGGCATTCGCCCTGTCGGGAGCGCTGAAGGGCGCCGTGGCCATCGGTCAGCGATGCCGCCTCCGCTGCCGCTACCCCGTCCTGCCGGAGGCTGGAAAATCGCGCTGACGAAGCGACGCCCGACGAGGACGACGCCGTGGGCCGGCTGGATAATGCCGGCGTCGGAAACAAGCGGGCCCGACGCGAGCGCGCCGGGCCCGGGCTAGGGCGGCCTGTGCTATTGGCCGCCGGGCTTCATTGCAGGTCGAAGCGGTCGGCGTTCATCACCTTCGTCCAGGCGGCAACGAAATCGCGCACGAACTTCTCCTGGTTGTCGTCCTGGGCGTATACCTCGGCATAGGCGCGCAGTACCGAATTCGAGCCGAACACCAGGTCCACCCGGGTGGCCGTCCAGCGCGGCTCGCCGGTGCTGCGGTCGATGATCTCGTAGAGATTGCTGCCCGCCGGCTTCCAGCTGTAGGCCATGTCGGTGAGGTTCACGAAGAAGTCGTTGCTGAGCACGCCCTCGCGGTCGGTGAACACGCCATGGCGGGTGCCGCCGTGGTTGGTGCCGAGCACGCGCATGCCGCCCACCAGCACCGTCATCTCCGGGGCCGTCAGGCCCATGAGCTGGGTCCGGTCCAGCAGCAGTTCCTCGGCGCTCACCAGGTAGTCCTGCTTCAGCCAGTTGCGATAGCCATCGTGAATGGGCTCCAGCACATCGAAGGATTCCGCGTCGGTCATGTCCGCGGTGGCGTCGCCGCGGCCGGGTGAGAAGGGCACGTCGATGTCGACGCCCGCGGCCCGGGCCGCGTCTTCCACGCCGACGTTGCCGCCAAGCACGATGACGTCGGCGACGCTGGCACCGGTATCGGCGGCGATGGCCTGCAGCACCTCCAGCACCCGCCCGAGGCGTTCGGGCTCGTTGCCGGGCCAGTCCTTCTGCGGGGCCAGGCGGATGCGCGCGCCGTTGGCGCCGCCGCGAAGATCGGAGCCGCGGAAGGTGCGGGCGCTGTCCCAGGCGGTGGCCACGAGCTCGGCCACGGGCAGGCCGCTGTCGCGGATGCGGGCCTTGACCGCGGCGACGTCGTAGCCGGTCGGGCCGGCCGGCACCGGGTCCTGCCAGAGCAGGTCCTCCTGCGGGACTTCCGGGCCGATGTAGCGGGACTTCGGCCCCATGTCACGGTGCGTGAGCTTGAACCAGGCGCGGGAGAAGGCCTCGGAGAAGGCGTCCGGATCCTTGTAGAAACGCTCGGCGATGCGGCGGTACTCCGGATCCACCTTCATCGCCATGTCGGCGTCGGTCATGATCGGGTTGCGGCGGATGGAGGGGTCTTCCACGTCAACCGGCTTGTCCTCCTCGCGGATGTCGACGGGCTCCCACAGCCAGGCGCCGGCCGGGCTCTTCTGCAGCGCCCACTCGTAGTTGAGCAGCAGGTGGAAGTAGCCGTTGTCCCAGCGCGTGGGGTGCGTCGTCCACGCACCCTCGATGCCGCTGGTGACGGCGTCGCGGCCGATCCCGCGGCTGGTCTTGTTGAGCCAGCCCAGGCCCTGGTCCTCCACGTCGGCGGCTTCCGGGTCCGGGCCCAGCAGCTCTGCACTGCCGTTGCCGTGGCACTTGCCCACGGTATGGCCACCGGCGGTGAGGGCGACGGTCTCCTCGTCGTTCATGGCCATGCGCGCGAAGGTCTCGCGAACGTCCTGGGCGGTCCGGGCCGGGTCGGGCTGGCCGCCGACCCCCTCGGGGTTCACGTAGATCAGACCCATCTGCACCGCGGCCAGCGGGTTCTCCAGCGAGGCGCGGCTGTCACCCTCGTAGCGGCCGGCGCCGAGCCATTCCTTCTCGGAGCCCCAGTAGGTGTCCTTCTCCGGGTGCCAGATGTCTTCGCGGCCGAAGGCGAAGCCGAAGCTCTTCAGGCCCATGGACTCGTAGGCCGCGGTGCCGGCGAGGATGATGAGGTCGGCCCAGCTGAGGCGGTTGCCGTATTTCTTCTTGATGGGCCACAGCAGGCGACGCGCCTTGTCCAGGTTGACGTTGTCAGGCCAGGAGTTCAGCGGCGCGAAGCGCTGGTTGCCGGTGCCGGCACCGCCACGACCATCGGCGGTGCGGTACGAGCCGGCGGCATGCCAGGCCATGCGGATCATCAGGCCGCCGTAGTGGCCCCAGTCCGCCGGCCACCAGTCCTGCGAGTCGGTCATCAATGCATGCAGGTCGGCCTTGAGCGCGGCGACATCGAGCCCGCGCACTGCCTCGCGATAGTTGAACGCCTGGCCCATCGGGTCGGTCTTGCGATCATGCTGATGCAGGATGTCCAGGTTCAGTGCCTTCGGCCACCAGTCCATGTTCGAGGTGCCGGTGGTGGTGTTGCCGCCGTGCATCACGGGGCACTTCAGTTCAACGTTCATGTCTCGTCCTCACGCTGTTTGGCGATGTCCTGGCGGCCGATCACGGCTTGGCCAGCGGTTTAGACTCAGTCTAGACCCCTGCCACCGGGATCAACAGGCACAAGCGGCCTGCATTTGATCCTGAGCAAATTCCGGGGCAATCTCGCCCGCCTGCCGACCGCCCTGGCGTGCGGGCACCGCGCCGTGCCGCCGCTGCCATCGTGCAGGCCGCGGGCCGGCACGCCAGGGC
>CAYGQN010000151.1:0-1378 GCA_964351795.1 uncultured Gammaproteobacteria bacterium | reverse complement strand
CATCACCGCGTTCACCGCCAGCGCGGCACGCTGCGCACCGTGCTGGCGGTGAACGCGGTGATGTTCGTGGTGGTGGCGCTGGCCGCGCTGCACGGCGACTCGACCGCCCTGCTCGCCGACAGCCTGGACAACCTCGGCGACGCGCTGACCTACGGCCTGAGCCTGTACGCGGTGCGCCGAGGGGAAGTCGTCAAGGCCAGGGTGGCGCTGTTCAAGGGCGGCCTGATTTTCCTGGCCGCCTGTGCGGTGGCCGCGCAGCTCGTCCACCGGGCCCTGGTGCCGGCAACCCCGGTATTCGAAATCATGGGAGCCTTCAGCCTGCTGGGGCTGGCCGCCAATGCGCTTTGCCTCTACCTTCTCTGGCAGCACCGGGCCGAAGACGTGAACATGAAATCTGTGTGGGAGTGCTCGCGCAACGACATCGCGTCCAACCTGGCGGTGTTCGTGGCCGCCGGCGGGGTGTGGCTCACCGGCTCGGCCTGGCCGGATACCGTGGTGGCGCTGGCCCTGGTGGCCCTGTTGCTGCGCTCGGCCGGCCGGGTCATCGGCTCGGCCCGGGCGGCGCTGCACGCCGCGGCCTGACATCGTCGGTGCCCCCCGCGCGGCCTTGTGCGGCACGGGCCAGGGCAGCCACACTCGAACCGGCAAGACTTCAAACGGAGAGATTTCATGCAGGACATGCCGCATCACTATCGCGCCAGTGCCAGCGCCGGACCCGACGGCGACGTCACGGTCTCGGGCGACGGTCTGCCGGCGCTGGCCACTGCCCCACCGGCGGAGTTCGGCGGGCCGGGTGACCGCTGGTCCCCGGAATCGCTGCTGGTTGCCGCGGTGGCGGACTGCTTCGTGCTGAGCTTCCGGGCGGTGGCGCAGGCGTCGAAGCTCGACTGGACGGCACTGCAGTGCACGGCCGAGGGCACCCTGGATCGCGTGGAACGCACCACGGCCTTCACCGGCTTCGTCGTGCGGGCCTCGCTGACCGTGCCCGCCGGCACAACCGAGGAACGGGCGCGCAAGGTGCTGGAGAAGGCCGAGGCCATCTGCCTCATCACCAACTCGCTCTCGGCCCCCACCCACCTGGAGGCCGCGGTCGAGGTGGCCGGCTAGGCATGCGCCGGGCACCGGCAGGGAAGCCGGCGACGCGGGGCAAGGGCCGCATCGCATCCTGGAAGGCGGACAAGGGCTTCGGTTTCATCCGCCCCGAAGGCGGTGGCGGCGATTTGTTCGTGCATGCGCGCGCCTTCGCCGACCGCGGGCGGGAACCGCGCGTCGGCGAGATTGTCAGCTACGAGCTGTCGCGGGATCGCCAGGGTCGGCCCTGCGCCGCCCTCGCCCAGGGGCCGGCAGGCGTCTCATCGCGGGGCAGCCGGCCCCTGGG
>CAYGQN010000150.1:5026-9422 GCA_964351795.1 uncultured Gammaproteobacteria bacterium | reverse complement strand
CCACATGGACGAGGCCGCTGCCAGCGCGAACCCGTTCTTCGAGGGCCGGGTGGCGCACGGCTACTTCATCGTCTCGGCTGCGGCCGGCATGTTCGTGCATCCGGACCCGGGTCCGGTGCTGGCCAACTACGGCCTCGACAACCTGCGCTTCATGGCGCCGGCCTATCCCGGCGATACGCTGCGCGTGCGCCTGACCTGCAAGCAGAAGAACGCCCGCGAGGACGCCGATTACGGCGAGGTGCGCTGGGACACCGAGGTGACCAACCAGAACGACGAGGTCGTGGCCAGCTATGACGTGCTGACCCTGGTCGCCAAGCGCCCGGCCTGAGCGCCCCGCGGCATGCTGCGGCGCACCGCGCATCAACCTGCCGCGGTGCCGGCGCCGGATGTTGCGAAGCAACATCAGGAATTGGCGACAACCCCTCTGAGCTTGCTAAGATTCCACCAGCACATAAGGCATGTTGGCAACTTGGCATGGAAGGCGGTGTCGTATGAGAGCGGCAGCGCGCGCTCGGCCGGCACCGCTTCCACAATCAGTCCCGCCATGCGCGGGGCGCGGGGGGTGGAAGCGAATGAACAGCAGCGGACGTGTATTGGTCGGCATGCTTGCCGGGCTCGGTACGATCACCCTCGGCGGGCTCGCACAGGCACAGGGCAGTGCCGCGATCGAAGAGGTCGTGGTCACCGCGCAGAAGCGCGAGCAGAGTGTGCAGGACATCGGTATTGCCGTGGCCGCCTTCAGCGGCGAGACGCTGCGTGAGCGCGGCATCTCCGCCGCCAAGGATCTCCACCAGCTCATTCCCAACGTCAACCTGCAGAACGAATCCGGCGCCGGCAGCCCGGTGGTGATCGTGCGCGGCATCGGCCTGCAGAACTTCCGGATCAACGACTCGCCCACCACCTCGTTCTATATCGACGAGGTCTACCAGTCCACCATCGCCACGGCCGAGTGGTCCATGTTCGACATGGAGCGCGTGGAGATGCTGAAGGGCCCCCAGGGCGGCCTGTACGGCCGCAACACCATCGCCGGTGCGGTGCAGGTGCTGTCGCGGGCGCCGGAAATCGGCGAGGACTTCAACGGCTACGTCACTACCGGCATCGGCCGCTTCGCCGAGGGCTTCGTCGAGGGCGCGGCTGGCGGTTCGCTGGGCGACACCATCGCCGTACGCGCCGCGGGCCGCTACGGCTTCAGCGGCAACAAGCAGTGGGAGAGCAGCACCGGCGGCTTCGACCACGGCGAGGACGATCGCATGGCCGGGCGCCTGATGCTGCGCTTCGCCCCGAATGAATCCATGGATTTCCTGTTGAAGGTGCACGGCGGCAAGGACGAATCCGAACTGCCGCTGCTGCGCCCGGTCGGTGTGTTCGCGAACATCGGCCAGGCCGGTATCGCCGGCCTGCCGAACGTCGCCCTGGCGCCGGTGGCCTTCCTCAGCCCCCTGATCCCGGATCCGCCATCACCGTACTGCAACTCGGTGGCCACCCGGCAGGGCAGTGATCCGGCCAGCTGCGCCACCATCGAGGGCCTCACGCCGCAAAGCCAGGGCCAGGGCGATGCCAGCGGGGACTCCCGCTTCCAGTCCGCCAGCCAGGTCAAGGGCTTCCAGGACAACAGCTGGATGGGTGTGAGCCTGAACGCCAATTTTGAATTCGGCGACTGGCGGCTGCAGTCCATCAGCGCCTGGGATGACGTGGACTACCGCCGCTTCGTCGATCGCGACGGCACCGCGGCCATCCATCAGCACATCGACTACAACACCGATATCGAATACTGGTCGCAGGAGTTCCGCCTGTTCTACGATGCCGGTGGCCCGCTGACGGCGGTGGTCGGCATCAACTACGCCGAGGACACCCTGAAGGAGAACAGCATCCTCGATGGCCGTGACGGCCTGGTGCCAGTGCTGTTCGGCGGGGCGATCATCAGCCCGCAGGCCTACACCCAGGACACCGAATCACTGGCCATCTACGGCCACGTCGAGTATCGCGTGAGCGAGTCCATCAACCTCATCGGTGAACTTCGCTACACGGACGCGAAGAAAAGCTTCGACGGCGGCAACCAGCTGCAGTTCCCCAGCGGTCTCGTCGTGCCGCTGGTGTCCACCAACGACAGCATCAGCTTCGATGCCCTGACCGGCAAGGCCGGCATCGAATGGTTTGCCCGCGACAACATGATGCTGTACGGCTCGATTTCGCGCGGCTTCAAGACCGGCGGCTACTTCGGCGGCTTCGCCACGACCCAGGAAGAGCTGCTGCCCTACGACGAGGAGAGCATCTGGGCCTACGAGGCCGGCTTCAAGACCGACTGGCTGGATGGCCGGGCCCGGCTCAACGGCGCGGTGTTCTACTACGATCGCTCCGATGTGCAGCAGAGCGCGGCAAACCCGCTCAGCCCGGTCAACATCAAGCGCCTGGTGAACGTCGGCGACGTGAAGACCTACGGCGGCGAGCTGGAGCTGACGTGGCAGGTGGACGAGTACCTGAGCGTGATGATTTCAGCCGGCCTGCTGGATGCCTCGGTCTCCAGCAGCGATTTCATCCAGGCCGCCAACATCCCGCTGCTGCCCGATGCCCCGGTGGACGGCAGCAACGTGCCGAACTACGCCGAGTTCAGCATGAACGCCCTGGCCCGCTACGACTACCCGCTCGGCAATGGCTGGAACGTATGGCTGCAGGGTGAGTACATGCGCCGCAGCGAGACCGACCTCGCCATCATCACCAATCCGCTGGAGGAGCCCATCTTCCGGGAACCCGGCTATGGCCTGGTCAACTTCCGGCTGGGCCTGCGCACGCCGGACGGACGCTGGAACGTGCAGGCTTTCGTGGAGAATGCCGGCGACGAGGAGTACCGCACCCTGGCGCGCAACGACGGCACCTTCGGCATCTACGAGTTGTACGGGGATCCGCGCACCTACGGCGCAAGCGTCAGCTACAGCTGGGAATAGTCCCGGGCCGGTCGGGCTGGCAACCCGTCGCACCGCGGACAGGCGGCAGTGCCGTGGCTCAGGCTGGCTCCGGGGTCAGCGCTTCCAGTGCCGGCTGCGGCGCTGGCCGGCCGAAACGGAAGCCCTGCACCAGGTCCACGTCGAGCGCCTGCATCGCGTCCCACTCGGCTGAGGTCTCGATGCCCTCGGCAAGCACCAGCTTGCCGCTCTTGCGGCCGATGTCGATCAGTGCCTGGCAGATGGCGTGGTGGATCTGCGAGTCCGGGGCGCGGCTGACCAGGGCACGGTCGATCTTGATGAGGTCCGGCGACAGGTCGCCCATGAGCGTCAGCCCGGAGTAGCCCCCGCCGACATCATCCAGCGCCACGCCGAAGCCGGCGGCGCGATACTCGTCCAGGATCCGGCGCAGGTAGGCGGTATCGGTGATTTCGTGTGATTCGATCACCTCGAAGATGATGCGCTCCGGCGCCATGCCGGATTGCTCGACGGCACGCCGGGTGGTCGCCAGGCAGACCTTCGGATCGTAGATGACCGTGGGCAGGAAGTTGATGAGGAAGCGGGCATCGGCCGGCGCACCGGCAGCGGCGGCGTTGTGGATGTGCACCTCGCGGCAGACACGGTCGAGCATGGGCAACAGGTTCTCCGCCTCGGCCCATTGCAGCATCTGGCCGGGGTTGCAGATCGCCCCATCGGGGTCCCGGCCACGCATGAGGCATTCGTAACCCCACAGCGCGAGTTCGCCGTTGCAGCGCCGGAACACGGGCTGGAACCAGGTTTCGATCTTGCGATTCTCGAGCATCCAGCTGATGGCCGAACCCCCGGCGCTGTGCTGAAGTTCGCTGAGGGGGGCGGCGCGCACCACTTCGCGCAGGCTGTCCCGGACCGTGCGGCCGGGTGCCAGCCACAACGCGCGAAGCCCGGCGAAGCCCTCGTCGAGGGCCGCGTGCAATACCGCGATGGCATCGGCGAGGGTCGCAATCCGCGAGCCCGGCTTGAGGGGTATTTCCAGTACCCCGAGGTCGGGGTGCAGGGTCCAGCCGAACGAGGCCGCGGCGACGTAGAGGGTCTCGGGCAGGGTGCTGGTGCCCGGGGTGACCACCACCAGGGTGCGGCTGGTGCTGCGGCAATGGCAGTCGTGGCCCTCCGCTCGGGACGGCCGTTCGCCGGGCACGATGCTGACTTGTTCTGCTGACACAAGCAGCCTATCGGCTGGCCCGGGCCGATCTTGAGCCCGCCGGCGGCGGACAAGCACCCCCGCAGCCCGCGACCGGCGCGGGCTGCGGGGGCAGCTATCAGCCGACCGCGCCCAGCTTGAACAGGTCCTCGCCGGCCGGCAGGCGCCGGTAACGGGCCGTTGCGGCCACATCGGCGGGAATGTGGTAGACCATCTCGGCATTGGCCCCCACGCCTTCCTCCTTCATGCACGCGGGAAGGTCGTCATCCTCGCGGCTGAA
>CAYGQN010000150.1:0-5016 GCA_964351795.1 uncultured Gammaproteobacteria bacterium | reverse complement strand
GCTGAAACCGGCCTTGTCGTTGAAGGCCCACTCGTCCTCCAGGCAGCGCCAGCCGATGTCGGCCACGAAGCTGTTGTCGAGATCCTCGCCGAAATAGCAGGCATAGAACTGGCGGATCACGTCGACGCTGGGTGACAGGAACATGCAGAAACCCGAGGAGTCGGTAATAGCGCAGGCAATCTGCATGTTCTGCGACGCGTCGGCGGCGTCCTGACCGTCGATTTCCGGGTTCATGACCAGCCCGGCGGTGTGATCGGCCCCCATGGCACTGGTGGCATAGGTGACGCCGGCGGCCTGCAGCGGCCGCGGATCCCAGGCCGGCAGGGCCTGGCCCTTCACCACCGGTACCCGGTGATGTTTGCGCTTGCGGCCGACCGCGGCGGCGCCGTTGGCCACCGCCAGCGCGGTCTCGTCGCCCTCGGCAATACGCTTGAGCAGGGCCTTGGCGCCCTCGGCGTCACCCCATTCCATGCCGCCGGAGTCCATCAGCACCGCGATGGCGGCGCCGGTTTCGATGGTGTCCAGGCCCAGCTCGTCGCAGAGCCGGTCCAGCTGGGCGATTTCCTGCCAGTCGTTGATGTCGCAACACGAGCCGAGCAGGGTGAGGGTCTCGAATTCCAGGGCCGAGGTGACGTAGTTGCCCTTGGCATCGTGGACGACATTGGAGCAGCGCACGATGCAGCCGGTCATGCAGTTGTGCATGCCGCCGCCATGGGTCTCGAAGCTCTCCACGATGCGCATGCCATCGAGGTTCTCGAACTCCGGGTTGCGGCCCTGGGTGCGGTTCTTGTAGGGGAAGGTGTACATCATGTTCGCCGTTGGCACGGTGGCGCTGGTGCCGTACTGGAACATCTCCCGCAGCGGCCCGCCCAGCCAGGTCTTGCTGAAGGACTTGTTCAGGGCGATGAAGTCCTTCGCGCTCGCGCCGCTGCGCAGCCTGGCCTTGCCCGGGTCGACAAGGATCCATTTCAGGCATTTCGCGCCCATCACCGCACCGGGGCCGCCGCGGGCGGCGTGGCGCGCCGGCCGGCGATCCTTGCTCTGGTCGGTGCAGGCTACCGAGGCGCCGGCGAGCTTCAGCTCGCCGGCCGGGCCGATGGAAATGGCCGAGGCGGTCTTGTCGTAATTGGCCAGCAGCTTCTCGCAGCACGCGTAGTTCCACAGGCCCTTGTACTCGTCCGCCGGCACGATGTTCACGCTGTCGGGCAGGATCTCCAGCCCGTAGCGACGCTCGGTATCGGCGGGCTGACCCTTCACCACGATGGCGCGATAGCCGAGCTTCATCATGTGCTGGCCGGGGTTGCCGCCGGCATTGGCCTCCTTGATGCCGCCGGTGAGCGGGCTCTTGCAGCCAACGGACAGGCGTCCGGAGGTGGGGGCGGCGGTGCCGCTGAGTACCCCGGGGGCAATGACCAGCAGATTGTCGGGGCCGAGCGGATCGCAGCCGGCGTCGCATTGCTCGAGCAGTATCCGCGCCGACAGCGCCCGCCCCCCGAGGTATTTCCATTCCTGCGGAAAGGGTTGGATATCAATTGTCTGCGACGTCATGTCGACGTAGAGGATCCTGTCTTGCCCGGATTCGGCCATTTGTGTTCTCCAGTGCCTATTTCACGTTCTGTTAGGATATCAGAGGATTTCATGTCCCGTTTAGCCGCATCCGCCAAAGATTCATCCCGCCCGTTCCGGCCGGCGTGCCTGCCGGGCCCGCAGCGGGTGCCGTGGGCATCCGAGACCACCTGAACCGGTTCCCGAAGGGTAGCCATTGAGATTCTTCACACGTTGCGCTGCATTCGTGCCGGCCGTGTTGCTGGCCGTTACCGCGGCCGCGGCCGTGCCGCGCCTGGAAGTGACCGTGAACGGGGTCGACGACGCCCTGCGCGAGAATGTCATGGCCCTGCTCAGCATCGCCAGCGAGCAGGACAGCGAGCGCCTCGGCAAGGCCCGCGTGAACGCACTGCATGAGCGGGCGGAAGACGAGATCGGGCGGGCACTGGCGGCCTTTGGTTATTACGACCCCACCATCCGCTCCTCGCTGGATACCAGCGGCGATACCTGGACGGCCGCCTATGTGATCTCGCCCGGGAAACCGGTCCGGATCCGGCAGTTCGATGTCCGTGTCAGCGGTGAGGGCAGCGACGATGCCGCTTTTGCGCAGGTCATTGCCGGCTCCTCGCTCGGCCCGGGGGAGGTGTTCAACCACGGTGCCTGGGAGACGCTCAAGCGTGACCTCGCGCGGGTTGCCGGCGAGCGCGGCTACTTCGACGCCCGCTTTGCCGAGGCCGCGGTGGCGGTCACGCGCGAGGCCGGTACGGCCGATGCCAGGCTCGTGTATGCCAGCGGCCCGCGTTACCGCTTCGGCGAGATGCAGCTGCCGGACACTGTCATCGACGCCGACCTGCTGCAGCGCTATGCCCGCATTCCGGCCGGCGAGCCCTACCTCAGCGAGCGCCTGATCGGCGTGCAGCAGGCGCTCACCAATACCGACTTCTTCGCCAATGTCCAGGTCACCCCGCTGGCCACCGATCCGGACACCCTGAGCGTGCCGGTACGCCTGGAAGTCACCCCCCGCCCGCCGCAGAAGTACAGCATCGGCGGCGGCTTCGGGACCGATACAGGCCCGCGCGCCAGGGCCGCCTGGCAGCGGCGCTACCTGTTCGGCCGCGGTCACAGCGCCAGTGCGGACCTGCGCCTGTCGACGGTGGCGAGCAGTCTCACCGGCCGCTACACCATTCCCTACCGGGACCCGCGCGTGGATCGTCTCGGCTTCACGGTGGGCCTGCTGAACGAGGACACCGACGTCAGTGATTCCCAGCGCCTGAACTTCGGTGTATCCAACACCACGCTGCGCCTGGGCTGGCAGGAAACCCTGGCCATCGACTACCAGGTCGAGCGTTTCGATGTGGGCGACGACATCGAGACCAAGGGCCTGTTGCTGCCCTCGGGCCGCTGGTCACGCACCTGGGCCGATGATCGGGTCTACGCCGACCGCGGCCTGCGCCTGAACCTGGCGGTTTCCGGCGCGCACACGGCAGCGCTGTCGGACGTGTCATTCCTGCGCCTGCGCGGGGATGCCAAGTGGGTGCGTCGCCTGAGCGAGGATGGCCGCTTCATCATGCGCGCCGATGTCGGTGCGGCCCTGGTGTCGGACTTCGATGATCTGCCGGTGACGCAGCGCTTCTTCGCCGGCGGCGACAACAGCCTGCGTGGTTTCGATTTCCGCTCGCTCGGCCCGCGCGACAGCGCCGGCGATGTCATCGGCGGGCGCTACCTCGCCGTTGGCAGCATCGAGTACGAGCACCGCGTCAGGGGCAACTGGTCCGCCGCGGTGTTCTCGGATTTCGGCAACGCCTTCGACGATTTCGGCGACGGCATGGAGTACAGCGTCGGGGCGGGCGTGCGCTGGCTGTCACCGGTGGGCCTGCTGCGCGTGGACCTGGCGACGGGCGTCTCGGACGATGATCTTCCCATCAGGCTGCATATTGTCGTGGGGCCGGATTTCTGATGCGCCGGCTGCTGACATCCGTCGCGGCCGTGCTGGCCGTGCTGCTGGTGGCCGGGACGGTGCTGGTGGCCACGGCGCCGGGCACGCAGGCCATGCTCGGCATCATTGCCGGCAGCACCGGCGAGCGTGTGCGCTGGTCCGCGGCCGAGGGAACGCTGCCGCGCGGGCTGGTCCTGCACGATCTGCACCTGGCGTTTCCCGGCTTTGCCCTGAGCGCCCGGGAGGCGTCTGTCACGGTGAACCTGACGCGGCTGCTCACCGGTGTGCTCCACTTGCGCCGGATCAGCCTGCGCGAAGGCGAGGTGCGCATCGAAGCGGGGCAGGAGGCCGGCGGAGACAGCGCGCCACTGGGCCTGCCGCTCGCCTTGCAGGTCGATGCGCTGCGCATCGAGGCGATGACGCTGCGCACCGGTGAGCGCGACATCGTGCTGGACCGGGCCAGCGGCGCCCTGGCACTGTCGCGTGACGCCCGGCTCGAGATCGAGGCGTTGCAGCTGGCCAGCGGGCCGCAGACGCTCCGCCTGGATGGCGGCGCCGGCCTGAATGCGCCCTACCCGACGGACCTGCGCATCGACCTGCAAGGCCGCGATCCGGCCGGGGGCAGCGTGAGTGTTCAGGGTCGCGCGCTGGGCGATGCCGAGGGCATGAGCCTGTCGCTCGACAGCGCAGCCCCCTGGCAGGCGGCGCTTGATCTGCGCGCCCGCGATCTCACCGGCGCAGCGGCCGTGACCCTGGACCTCAGACTGAACCTGCCCGAGCTGGCGCGGTATAGCGGCGATGAGGATGCCCGCCTGGCGCTGCAAGGCACGGTACGCGGTGAACTGTTCGCCGCCCGCGACAGTACGCTCACCCTGGCACTGGCGCTCGATGCGGGCGCGCACGGCGCCTGGGATATCGCCGCCGAACTGGCTGCGACGACTGACCGCGCGGTCACACTTGCGCGCCTGGCCGTGCGCGGGCCGGGGGAAGCCCTCGTCGAGGGTGCCGGCACCGTGCTCGGCCCGGGCCTTGACCCCGGCGGCCTGGATCTCGCGGTGAACTGGCAGCAATTGGCGTCGCCGGCGATCAGCGCGCTCGACAGCCCCACGGGGCAATTGCGGATCACGGCGCCGGACGGGCTCTCCCTGGCGCTGCAGGCCGAGGTCGCGGCCGCGGCCCTGCCGGCGATCACGCTGGCGGCCAACGCCGATCTGCAGGCCCAGTCACTGCGCCTGCGCAGCCTGTCGGCGGCCTCGCCGCTCGGTCGCCTGCAGGCCAGCGGCGACATCGACCTGGCCGACGACGGCCGCCTGGCGCTGCGTGGCAACTGGGAGGACATCCAGGCCGTGGATCCGGCTGCCAGGACGCTGCGCTCACCGTCGGGACGCTTCACCCTGGCCGGCACCCTGGCGGCCTGGTCGCTGCTGATGAACGGCGACCTTGCCGTGGCCGGGCGCGAAGGGGGGACGCTCAGCCTCAGCGCCGAGGGGTCGCGCACCGGCGTGCCACGACTGGCCCTGGACACGTCGCTGGAC
>CAYGQN010000149.1:0-9482 GCA_964351795.1 uncultured Gammaproteobacteria bacterium | reverse complement strand
CCCGCTTAACCCCGCCCACACCCCCGGGGGCTCATCCAGCGGCACGGCCGCGGCCGTCGCCGACCGCATGGTTCCGATTGCCCTTGGCAACCAGACAGCCGGTTCCCTGATTCGACCGGCGGCCTATTGCGGTGTGTACGGGCTCAAGCCGACGCACGGAACAACGGACGGCGGCGGCATTCTGCCCCTGCAACCGTTCTTCGACACCCTCGGCTACATGGCCCGGACGGTCGAGGACCTCGCGGCCGGCTACGCAATCGTGCTCGGAGCCGACTCTGCCGCGCAATGGTCAGCTCCCAGGGCGCCCCGGATCGGGCTGTGCCAGACCCGGCAGTGGGAGCATGCCGGCCCGGCCGCCCGTAAGGCGCTTATCCAATCGGGTGAACAGCTGGCCCGGCAGGGAATCGACGTAGTGGCCTTTGAACTCCCCGCGGACTTCGCAGACCTGGTGGCCTGCCACCGGCGCATCCTGTACACCGGGATCGCCCACTCTTTGGGTTCCGACTACGACCGCGCCGGGCACCAGATGAGCGCTGGCCTTCGTTCCATCATCGAGGAAGGTCGGGCAACCACCAGCACCGCCTATGACCAGGCGCTCGCCTTCGCCGGGCAATGCCGCGAGCGGATTAATGATGTCATCGGCGACCTGGACGCACTGGTCACACCCAGCGCTCCGGGCGAGGCACCGATAGGCACGGCCACCGGCAGTCCCATCTTCCAGGTTGCCTGGACGCTGCTTGGCGTACCGGCAATCAACCTGCCGGTGGCCGTCGGCCCGCGCGGGCTTCCCCTGGGCATCCAGTTGATTGGCAAGCGGCACGGCGACGCGGGCCTGCTTGGGCTCGCAGCGCAGCTGCTGCGTGATTTCCCGTTACTGAAGATTACGGAGGACTAGCGCCATGGCCAAGCGAATAGTCGCCTGCCGCCGTGACGAACTGGCCCCGGGCAGTGTCATGCAGGTAAGCGTGGACGGCAGAAAACCACTGGCCATCTACAACGTCAATGGCGAGTTCTATGCCACCGACGATACCTGTACCCACGGCGAGGCGTCACTGGCAGACGGGGAGCTCGAGGGTCAAGAGATCATCTGTCCTTTCCACATGGGCGGCTTCGACGTTCGCACCGGCGAGGCCAGCATCCCGCCATGCTCTGAACCGCTCCGGACCTACCCGGTGATAGTCGACGACGACACGCTGCTGATCGAGGTGGACGAGTGAAGCATGACAAGACCTACCGGGTTGGCCAGATCGTTCCGAGCTCGAACGTGACGATGGAAACCGAGGTCCCGGCTATGCTCCAACGCGCCCGGGTCGTCGACGAAGGCGTGCGTTTCACCTTCCATTCGAGCCGGGCACCGATGAAGACGGTGTCCGAGGCGGAGCTGACCGCCATGAACGGGCACATGACCCGGTGCGCGCGGGAGCTGATGGACGCCGACATGGACATCATCGCCTCGGCCTGCCTGGTGGCAATCATGTGTCAGGGCGCCGGTTTTCACCGCAGCACCGAGACAGCGCTGAGTGCGGAAATCCAGGCAGCCGGGAAATCGGCCCCGGTGATAACGAGCGCCGGTTCGCTTGTCGAGGCGCTCACTGCCATCGGTGCGAAACGTATCGCGTTGATCACGCCCTACATGCGCCCGCTGACCGCTCTGGTCGTCAGCTATCTCGAACACGAAGGCTTCAGCATCAGCGACGCCGTTTCGCTCGAAGTGTCCGACAACCTTGCCGTTGCCAGGCTGCCACAGGCCGGCCTGGTCGAGCGAGTGAAGACCTTGAACACCGGCGACGTGGATGCAGTGGTCCTGTCCGCCTGTGTGCAGATGCCGTCACTGGAGGCGTTGCCTGTCGTGCAGGCGGGCCTGGATGTGCCCGTCCTGTCCACGGCGGCTGCAACCGTATTCACGATTCTCCGACGCCTCGGGCTGTCCACGGATGTGCCCGACGCCGGCGGCCTGCTGTCCGGCGCGTTCGATTGAAACAGTGCCGGTACAAAGACCGCGCAACGATTTGGCCGGCGTTCGCAGCATGCGGCGCCGCTTCTGAAGCAAGTTGGTAAACGGGGGTTTGGATCATGTTTCACAGTCATACGAGGAATTGCCCTGCAAGCTGGCTCGATGCCGGCCGGGCCGGACGATGGGGGCTTGTTGTCGCGCTGCTCAACAGCACCGCGGTCGCGCAGAACAGTTCCCTGCTGGAAGAGGTGACCGTGACGGCGCAGCGACGGGCGCAGGACATTCAGGACGTGGGCATATCGATCACCTCGTTCTCCGGCGAGCAGCTCAAGTCCTTTGGCTTCAATGACAGCGTTGACATCGCGAGACTGACGCCCGGCGTGTCCGTGTCCGGAAGCTATGGCGGGCAGATGTCGCAGTTCTCGATCCGCGGGGTCACCCAGAACGATTTCAACGATCACGTCGAGTCCGTCATTGCGGTGTACATTGACGACGCCTACATCGCCATGCAGCAGGGCCAGACCTTCTCGATGTTCGATATCGAGCGCGTCGAGGTGCTCAAGGGCCCGCAGGGAACGCTGTTCGGCCGCAATGCCACGGGTGGCCTGGTGCATTACCTGACCCGCAAGCCCACCGATACCTTCGAGGCTTACGCCGACGTGAGCTACGGGCGCTTTGACGAGGTTCGCGTGGAGAGCGCGGTCAGCGGTCCGCTGGCCGACGGTGTGCGTGGCAGGCTGTCCGGGTTCTTCACCCGTTATGACGGCTTCGTCGACAACAAGTACCCGGAGCAGACCTTCGTGCCCGGGGCCCTGCAGGGCAACCTCAACAACGGCATCGAGCCCGGGTCGGGCGATGATCTGGGTGGCATGGAAAGCAACTGGGCGCTGCGCGGCCAGCTGGAATTCGATGTCAGCGACAGCATTGCCGTGTGGGTGTCTGGTTCCGGCAGCGAAGCGCGGGGCTCCACCGCCCCGTATCAGAACACGCCAACCGTGGCTACGCTGAACGCGGCGGGGCAACAGATCGGCTCGGCCTACGCGTCACCGGGCGAAGTCTGCGAGAGCATCCAGAGCGGCGCATGTCTCAACGGCCTGTTCGACCATGATGCCAATGCTGTGCGGGAGCGGCCCGGGGCGGATTTCTTCGGCTATCTCGACCCTGACGGCAACGATTTCACGACAGCCAGTGATTTCGCCTACGACGACGGTAACAAGCTGTCGACTTACGGCGCGACTGCCAAGATCACCGTCGATGCCGATAACTTCACCTTCACCTCGGTGACCGACTACAAGGACTTCTACAAGCGGATGAGCCTTGACCTCGATGGTGGCCCGGTCAGCCAGTTCTTCTTCCTGGGTGAAGCGGACACGCAGTCGATCACGCAGGAATTCCGCCTTGAAGGGTCCACCGATAGACTGGAGTGGATTGCCGGCTTCTACTATCTGCACATCGACAACCAGAGCACGCATGGCATTGGCGCCCTGCCCGGGGCCAGCTTTCCCATTCCGAGCTGGGATCAGCCACGAATTGTCGACCTGCAGACCAACTCCTACTCGCTGTTCGGGCAGATCGAGTATGCCTTGTCGAATGAGTGGACCCTGGTGGCCGGCCTGCGCGGGACCTACGAGGAAAAAGACTACGATTTCGAGGTGCTGTTCGTCTCGCCCACTTCCGGCGGCGACCCGACCGACTGGGAGTTCTCTCCGGCGGTCACGGTGCCCGGATTCACGCGGGCCCCTTTCCAGGACAGCCTGAGCGAGGACCTGTGGACCTGGAAGGCCCAGCTCAACTGGACCCCGAATGCCGACTGGCTGCTCTACGGCGGCATCACCCAGGGCGTCAAGGCCGCCAGTTTCAATGCCGGTGATGCGGCGCTGCTGGACTCGGAAATCCCCTACGACAGCGAGACCTTGCGCAGCTTCGAGCTGGGATTCAAGTCCACCCTGGCCGACGGACGGGTGCGCTTCAACGGCTCGGCGTTCTACTACGACTACAGCGATTACCAGGCGACCCGCTGGCTGGGCGTGTCCAGTATCGTCATCAACGCCGATGCCACGGTAGTCGGGTTCGACGCGGAACTCATGGCCACCCTGACCAGGGACCTCGAGTTGCTGCTCACCTTCGGCTACCAGGACTCGGAAGTCGAGGATGTTCCGATCGGTGGTGGGTTCCGTGATGTGGAAACGACCTTCGCGCCGAACGTCACCGCATCGGGCATGGTCAGGTATTACGTCCCGCAGCCCGTCCTGGACGGATCGCTGTCGCTGCAGGCGGACGCCAACTACCAGTCCTCGGCCTGGCATAACCTCAGTAATTTCGACTCCACGGAAATGGACGGTTACGTGGTCGGCAACCTGCGCGCCACATGGACCAGCGCCAGCGAGCATTGGCGGGTGGATGCGTTCGTCAAGAATGTGTCCGACAGTCGCTACGATGTCATCGGCTTCGACACCTCCCAGCTGTGCGGCTGCAACCTGACAGCACAGGGCCGGCCGCGCTGGTGGGGACTGTCCGTGCGATACGAGTACTGACCGATGGCAGGTGGAACAGTTGCCGGAGCCGATGGCAAGGGACTGCCGGGGCCTGAAGCCACCCCGTCAGCCGATGACGTGTTGTTCAGGCCGTTGCAACTGGGGGACTTCGTCCTACCGAACCGGGTGGTCATGGCGCCGCTGACGAGGGCCCGGGCCGACCGGGATGGCGTGCCCCCGTCGATGAGCGCCGAGTACTACGGGCAACGCGCCACGGCGGGCCTGGTGATCACCGAGGCGACCCAGGTCTGTCCCGAGGGCCGGGGGTATGGTTTCACCCCCGGAATTCACTCAGCGGAGCAAATTGCGAGCTGGCGGGCGATCACCGACGCTGTGCACGAGGCCGGAGGGCGGATCTTCATGCAGCTCTGGCATGGCGGGCGCATTTCTCATCCGGACCTGCAACCCGGCGGTGCTCGCCCGGCGGGCCCCTCCGGTATCGCTCCCCCTGATACCTTCACGTTCACCCATACCTCGACCGGGATGGTGCCGGTGCCCGCACCCCGCGCGCTCGCCGAAGGCGAGTTGCCGGGCATCGTCCGGCAGTTCCGCCAGGGCGCTGCCAACGCGCGTGCGGCGGGTTTCGATGGGGTGGAGGTGCACGCTGCCAATGGCTATCTGCTGGACCAGTTCCTGCGCACGGGCAGCAATGTCCGCACGGACGCCTACGGCGGCAGTGTAGCCAACCGCGTCCGTTTTCCGCTCATGGTGGTCGAGGCGGTCATGCAGGCCTGGGACGGCGCCAACACCGGTGTGCGCGTGAGTACCGCGAGCCCGGCCAACGGAATGACCGACGCCGATCCGCTGGAGACCGGGTCGGTGTTCGCCTCGGAACTGTGCAAGCTCGGGGTCACGTACATGCACCAGGTGGAAGAGGGCGGTGTCGCCGGTCACGAGGCCACCCAGCCGGAGCGGCTTATTGCGGCGGTTCGGGAGGCATACGGGGGCACTTACATCGCCAACGCCGGCTACGATGCCGCGCTCGCGCGTACGCGGATCGCGCGCGGGGATTGCGACGCCGTGGCCTTCGGCAGGCTGATGCTGGCCAACCCCGATCTCCCGGCGCGTTTCCGGGCAGGGGCGGCTCTGAACAGTTGGGACGAGGCGACCTTCTACGGCGGCGGCGCTGCTGGCTACACCGATTATCCGCGCGCCGGTTGAACCCGCCCCTGCCACGCGTGCAGCTGGCCGGCCGCAGTCATGCCGCCGGTCCGGCGGCCGGACCAGGGCGGCGGGCAGACGCGCCTGGCCGGCAGCGCCCACCACCGGCTGCCGGTCCCGTCCGGGCAGGGGCCGCATTCCGCCCGCGACCGCAACAGCAAGTCCCGACCTGAGTCAGAGATCCCCGAAAGGCCTGCCAACGCGCTCGATGAGAGAGCCGGCCCAGGCGCTGACAGTGGGCCGGTTGGCGGCGTGTGGCGGCCTTCCTCCTCCCTGCTGGGAGTTTTGTCCCCTGCCCCGCTGCTCGGGCAGGGGACAGTTTTTTCCGCACTGAAACGGCGCGCGCCGAAGCCACGCCCGCGGCGGCCAGCGCGGGCCATGATTCGCCGGCATGTTCCCGCCGAAGCGCGACAGTCGGAATCCGGCGTGCCGGCCGGCAGCCGTTGGCAAGGGTTTCGGGGAGATACCGCCAGGGGCTGGTGCCGGGAGCGGGAGTCGAACCCGCACACCCTTTCGGATACCAGATTTTGAGTCTGGCGCGTCTACCAGTTCCGCCATCCCGGCAAGGGCGCCGATTATAGGGCAAATCCGCTGCGGCCTGCTGGCGCCGGGCGGGCCGTTTTGCATTAACATTCGCCCGCCATGCGACTTGCCGACTTCAGCTACGACCTGCCCGAGGAACTCATCGCCCAGCGGCCGCTGGCCGAGCGCAGTGCCTCGCGCCTGCTGCACGTGGACTGCACGGCGGAGGCGCCGGCGGACCGGGCCTTCCGGGATCTGCCGGACCTGCTCGCGCCCGGCGACCTCATGGTGTTCAACGATACCCGCGTGATCCGCGCCCGCCTGTTCGGGCACAAGGACACCGGCGGGCGGGTGGAGATCCTCATCGAGCGGCTGCATGGCGCCGACCGGGCCTTCGCCCAGGTGCGCGCCAGCAAGTCGCCCAGGCCCGGGGCCCGCATCACCCTGGAGGATGCCACGCGGGTGCAGGTGCTCGGTCGCGACGCCGACGGCCTGTTCGAAATCGTCGCCGATGGTGGCGTCGATCTCGCCGCCGTGCTGGAGCGCTGCGGCCACATGCCGCTGCCGCCCTACATCGAGCGGGCCGACGACGAGGCCGATCGAGAGCGCTACCAGACCGTGTTCGCCGCCCGGCCCGGCGCGGTGGCCGCGCCCACCGCCGGCCTGCACTTCGATGCACCGCTGCTGGCGCGGCTGGCCGAGCGCGGCATCGAGTCCACGCGCGTGACCCTGCACGTGGGCGCCGGCACCTTCGTGCCTGTGCGCAGCGACAACATCGACGAGCATCGCATGCACAGCGAGTGGTACCAGGTCGATGCCGATACCGTGGCGGCGGTGGCCGCGGCACGGGCCCGCGGCGCTCGCGTGGTGGCCGTGGGTACCACGGCCCTGCGGGCTCTGGAGAGCGCCAGCGCCGGGGGCAGCCTGCGGGCGATGACCGGCGACACCCGCCTGTTCATCCGCCCCGGCTACCGTTTCCACACCGTGGATGCCCTGGTGACCAACTTCCACCTGCCCGAGTCCACCCTGCTGATGCTGGTGGCGGCCTATGCCGGGCGGGAGCGCATCCTGGCGGCCTATCGTCATGCCGTGCAGGCGCGCTACCGCTTCTTCAGTTACGGTGATGCCATGCTGCTCACCGGCGGGCCGGTGGAGGAGGGGGCGTGAACTTCGAACTGCTGGCCACGGACGGCGCCGCCCGCCGCGCGCGCCTGGATCTCGCCCACGGCAGCGTGCAGACGCCGGCCTTCATGCCGGTGGGCACCTACGGCACCGTGAAGGCCATGACCCCGCACGAACTGCAGGATCTCGGCGCCGACATCATCCTCGGCAACACCTTCCACCTGATGCTGCGCCCGGGCACCGACATCATCGGCAGCTACGGCGGCCTGCACGGCTTCATGGCCTGGCCGGGGCCCATCCTCACCGATTCCGGCGGCTTCCAGGTGTTCAGCCTGGGCGCGCTCAGGAAGATCAGCGAGGAGGGCGTGCGCTTCCGCTCGCCGGTGAACGGCGACGAGGTGTTCCTCAGCCCCGAGCGCTCCATGCAGGTGCAGCGGGCGCTGAACGCCGACATCGTGATGATCTTCGACGAATGCACACCCTACCCGGCCACGCCCGCGGCCGCGGCGGAATCCATGCGCCTCAGCCTGCGCTGGGCGGCGCGCTCGAAGACCGCCCACGCGGAGTCACCCAATGCGCTGTTCGGCATCGTGCAGGGCGGCATGCACGAGGCGCTGCGGGCGGAATCCCTGGCCGGGCTGGTGGATATCGGCTTCGACGGCTACGCCATCGGCGGGCTGTCGGTGGGCGAGCCCAAGGACGAGATGCAGGCCATGCTCGCCTGCACCGTGCCGGCCATGCCGGCCGGCGCGCCGCGCTACCTGATGGGGGTGGGCACGCCGGAGGACATCGTGGATGCCGTCAGCCGCGGGGTGGACATGTTCGACTGCGTGCTGCCCACCCGCAATGCCCGCAATGGCCACCTGTTCACCGCCCGCGGCGACATCCGCATCCGCAATGCCCGCCACCGCGGCAGCGAGGCCCCGCCGGACCCGGACTGCGGCTGCTACACCTGCCGCCATTTCAGCCTCGGCTACCTGCATCATCTTGAGAAGGTGGGGGAAATCCTGGGCGCGCGGCTGAACACCATCCACAACCTGTACTATTACCTGGACCTCATGCGGCAGATGCGCACGGCCATCGAAACCGGCGCTTTTCTGGCCTGGCGCGAGGCCTTTTCCGCCCGCCGCGCTCAAAACGGGGCGGCTGTGGCATAATACGCCGCCCATTTTTCCGGAACCTTCCACATGAGTTTTTTCATCCAGGATGCCTTCGCGCAGGCCGGGCCCCCGCCCCAGGCCGACCCGCTGCAATCGCTGCTGTTCTTCGGCGTGATCCTGGTGGTGTTCTGGTTCATCGCCATCCGCCCGCAGATGAAGCGCCAGAAGGAGCACCGCGAGATGGTCTCCGCCCTCGCCAAGGGTGACGAGGCCGTCACCAGCGGCGGTATCGCCGGTCGCATCCGCGAGGTGGGCGAGAATTTCGTGACCATGGAAGTCGCCAAGGGCGTGGAGGTGAAAGTGCAGAAGCAGTTCATCCAGACCGTCCTGCCCAAGGGTACGCTCAAGGACCAGTAGCCCCCGTCGCCGTTGAACCCCGTGCCGCCGTGGCGGTGAACCAAGCCGAGCAATGAACCGATACGCACTCTGGAAGTACCTGCTGATCCTCCTCGTCGTCGTCGTGGGCGGGCTGTATGCGGCGCCCAACCTGTTCGGCGAGGACCCGGCCGTGCAAATCTCCGCCTCGCGTGGCGGCACCGTGGACGCGGCGCTGCAGGCCCGGGTGGAGAAGGTCCTGGCCGACCTCGGGGTGCAGCCCAAGGCCTGGGAACTCGGGCCCGATGCGCTGCTGGTGCGCTTCAACGATGCCGACGAGCAGCTGCGGGTGCGGGATCCGCTGGCCGTGGAGCTCGGCGCGGAATACACCGCGGCGCTTAATCTCGCGCCCTCGACCCCGGGCTGGCTCACCGCCATCGGCGGCCGGCCCATGTACCTCGGCCTTGATTTGCGCGGCGGTGTGCATTTCCTCATGGAAGTGGACATGCCGGCCGTCAAGCGCCAGGCGGAGGAGCGCTTCGTCACCGACATCAAGACCCTGCTGCGCGAGAACCGCATCCGCTACAAGCCGTTCGCGCGCGGCGAAACCGGCAGCATCCGTGTGCGGTTCAGGGACGCCGCCGACCGGGACCAGGCCCGCGAGCTCATTCGCAACGAATTTCCCGAGCTCGAGCTGGCCGAGCTGGACGAGGG
>CAYGQN010000148.1:0-9566 GCA_964351795.1 uncultured Gammaproteobacteria bacterium | reverse complement strand
GGGCGGGGTCGGCGCCGTGGCGCAGCAGCAGCATCGCGGCCGCGATCCGGCCAGGCGTCGGCCAGCGGGCGGCGATGAGCAGGGGTGTGTCACCGCGGCCGTCCCGTGCATCGACAGGGGCACCGCCGTCCAGCAGCAGGCCGACCACCGGGGGGCGGTCGGCGTCATCGGCGCCGTTGGCCAGCAAGGCGGCATGCAGCGCCGGGCGCTGGGGATCGTCGGCGGTGGTGGCCCGCGCACAGCCCGGGGATCCGGCCAGCGTCGTCGCGACGGCTTCGGCATCGAGCGCCTGAATGGCGTCAAAAAAGCCGGTTGCTGTCGGACAGGCCGGCTCAGCGGGCGCCTGGATCGTGAGCTGCAGCGCGGCGATGGCAAGCGCGATCGGCAAGCAGGCGCGGGCTGGCCGCGGCTGGCGGTGGGGCAGCACCGGGCGGGTGGACTGAGCGCGTGGTCGTTGCATGCGGGGATCCTGCCCTGGAAGGGGGCCGGATCCCAGGGCCTCGATCAGTCGGCGCGGCGGCGACGCCGGCAACCGGCGAGGCCTGCCAGCGCCGGGGCCAGCAGCCATACAGCAGCGGGTAACGGCACCGCGCTGACCGTCGTCAGCCGGATGCGGTCACCGTCGATCGCATCGATGAAGGCGACCTCGAACACGGCGAGCCCGGCGTCGATGAACGGTCCGTTGGCGAACAGGCCGGTGATGCTGTCGGCCAGGACGATGTCGAAGGCATCCCCCACGCCCGGCAGGAAGCCGTTCAGCAGGCTCACGGTCAACTGCCCATCGATGCTGGCCGCGCCGCTGATATCCAGCACATCGAATTCGCCGGCCAGCAAGCCGGCAATCTCGATGGCCAGGCTGGCGCCTGCGGCCTGACTGTAATCGCCGTCGATGACCAGGGTGCCGGGTGAGTTGCCCGGCGTGACGATGCCAGCCGTGTTCAGCACATCACCGTCGATTGTGCCGGTGCCCGCCAGGGTACCGCCCGCCAGCTGCAACAGATGCCCCGGCGCCAGCGCGAACGTGGAGTTCACCACTGTCTCGCCGGCAGTCTGCAGAAAATCGTCGTTGCTGAGAATGCCGCCCGACCCTGTCGCCAGCACACTGCCACGGTTCTCGAAGCCGAGGCCATTGGGGTCGATGGTGAGGGCGTTGCCGCCCTCGGCGATGATGCTGCCCTGGTTGATCATGCCGCCGGTGTTGGCCAGCAGCTGGCCGGCGCCGCGCACGGTGACGCCGGCGCCGAGGGTGGTGACGGCGTTGTTGTTCACCAGGCGGTTGGTGGTGATATCGCTCATGACGATTTCACCGGTGCCGCTGATGGTCTGGTTGCCGTCGAGGGTGAGTTGGGTGTTGCTGCCGCCGCTGTTCAGGGTCCAGCGACCGTTGAGGGTGAGGCCGTTGACGATGGTGTTGCCGGTGTTGTTGGCCTGCAGCACATCACCGTTGATGGTCATGGCGTCCAGGGTGCTGCTGCGGATGTCGGCCTGCACGCCCGGGGCGATGTCCAGGGCACCGCCGACCAGGGTGCTGACATTGACCTGCAGCGCCGATCCGGCCAGCACCTCGACGGGGTTGTTGAGGTCGAATACGCCGCCGACCAGGACCAGGCCGCCGGGGCCGGCGGCCTGCAGCACGCCGGCCTGGGTGAAGCCGAGGCCATTGGGGTCGATGGTGAGGGTGTTGCCGCCCTCGGCGATGATGCTGCCCTGGTTGATCATGCCGCCGGTGTTGGCCAGCAGCTGGCCGGCGCCGCGCACGGTGACGCCGGCGCCGAGGGTGGTGACGGCGTTGTTGTTCACCAGGCGGTTGGTGGTGATATCGCTCATGACGATTTCACCGGTGCCGCTGATGGTCTGGTTGCCGTCGAGGGTGAGTTGGGTGTTGCTGCCGCTGCTGTTGAGCTCCCAGGTCCCGTTCAGCACCAGGCCATCGCGGATCGTGTTGCTGGTGTTGTTCAACTGCACGACCCTGCCGAGGTTGGTGACCGCCTCGAAGCTGCTGGCCGATGGCAGGATCACCCCGCTGCCGATGGTGCTGAGCGTGCCGCCGATGATTTCCGCGAGAACCATGTCCACATGGCTGCCATCGCCGGCGCGAATCTCGCCACCGGTATTGTCGAAGCTGCCGACGGACAACTGCAGGCCGCCACTGCCCTCGGCCACCAGCAGGCCGTCGTTGTCCACGCCGAGCGCGTTCGGGTCGATGGTGAGGGCGCTGGCGCCCTGCTGGCGGATGGTGCCAAGGTTCACCAGCCCGCCGGTGTTGGCAAGGATCTGCCCGGCGCCGCGGATCTCGTGCCCGAACCCGTTACCGTGCTGCAGCACGGTGTTGTTGATGGTGATGCGGTTCGCGCCGCTGTCGCTCATGACGATCTCACCCCGGCCTGCAATCGTCTGCGCACCGACGAAGGACAGCGTCGTACTGCTTCCGGTGCTCTGCAGGAAGATATGCCCGTCATTGACCAGGCCACCGCCGTGGAAGCTGAGGCTGAGATTGTTCAGCAGCGTGAGCGAGTCCGGGATCCGGCTGAGGCCGCCGTCGCTGAGCGTCAGGGCATTCACGCTGCCGCTGATGTCAACGACGACTTCCTCCACGCGCCCGGGATTGGTGATGAAGACGTTGTCGTAGGGCACGGCATTGGATGGCACGCCGCCAATCCAGTTGCCCGCCACGGACCACAGCCCGCCATGAACGTCCCAGGTGATGTTGGCAGCCGCGGACGGGCCGGCCACAACGGCCAGCACCATGCCGGCCGTGAGAGCGAACTTGCAATGCATCCTGCGATCCCCCGATCGGAGTGGTGACGCGCCCGGTTCCCCGCCAGAAGAACGCCTTGAACCTTGCCCGGCCTTGTCGTCGAATAATGTGATGCAGTTCACGCTGGTCTGCCATGTTGCCGCTTTTTCACCGGCTGTTACCATTCGCGCCCGATGAGACCCGCACCTCCGGCTACCGACATTCCCGCGCTGCGCGTGACCATCGTGCTCGTGGCGGGCACCTGGTTCGCCCTGGCGCTGGCGGGCGCGGCCTGGATGCTGCGCCACCTCAACGGCTGGCTCGGGATCGTGGTGCTGGGCCTGGCGGTGCTGGGCCTGGGCCTGTGGCGTTTACAGCCGCTGGCACGCCACATCAGCGTGGTGCTGCTGTGGCTGATCGTCGCCCTGGCGCTGCTCGGCAGCGTCAACCCCTTCCGCGCCGAGCAGTTCCTGGCCGCCGGCACCGTGCCCCCGCCTGCGTGGCAGTTGCTGCTGCCCGTGCTGCCCCTGGTGCTGGCCGCGCTGCTGGCCCTGCATGTGCTGGGACGGTATCGCGGCGCCTTCGAGCGCCGCTGACTTCCGGCCCGCCCGCCCGGGCGCTTATGCTGGCGGCCTGACACAGGCATCGCGGGGAGGCGGTCATGGCAGGAGTCGGCACGCGCAAGCTGTTCGAGGACGAGCGCATCATCGTCTGGGAGTTCGAACTGGCGCCGGGGGAATCCACTCCCGTGCACACCCACGAGCACGATTACGTGTTCTACGTGCTCGAAGGCAGTCATCTGGAGGTATTCGCCGGGGACGGCGCCGCCCTTGGCGGCTTCGATGCGCCCACCGGCGCGGTGTTTCCGCTGAACCTGGTAGGCAATGAACTTGTCTCCGCCGATGACAAGGGTCTGCGCGCGCCGGCGACGCACATGGCCCGCAACGCCGGTAGCAGCCGCTACCGCGAGATCCTGGTCGAGAAGAAATGACAGCCCCGGCCGCGCCGGCGGCGGGCAGTGATGATTGCGGGCCGGTCACTGTGGTCACGGCGCGGCGGGTACGCGCCGGGCGCGAGGCCGACTACGAGGCCTGGGTGCGCGGCATTACCGCCGCGGCGCGGGATTTTCCCGGCCATCTCGGCGTCAGCGTGCTCAAGCCTTCGGCCAGTACCGGCGGCAAATATGTGCTGGTGGTGAATTTCGACTCCTATGCGCACCAGCGTGCCTGGGAGGAGTCCGCGGTGCGGGCCGGCTTCCTGGCGGAGCTGGAGGGCATGGTCGAGGGCGAGGCCGAGATCAAGAAAGTCTCCGGCCTGGAGTTCTGGTTCGATCTGCCGGAGCTGCCCGCCGCCGCCACCCCGAACCGCCACCGCATGACCCTGGTGCTGATCGCCGTGGTGTTCGTGCTGGTGCTGGCGGTGAACCTCGCTTTCGGCCCCTGGCTGGCAGCGCTGCCGCTGGTGCCGCGAGTGGCCGTGGTGGTGGTGCTGCAGGTCCTGGCGCTGAGCTACCTGGTGATGCCCCTGGTCACGCGCGTGCTCAAGGGCTTCCTGTATCCGCGCTGAGGCGGGCTCGTGACTCGATGGCGCCGATGAGCATCGGGCGCCACGCTCACTCTGCCGTTGGCAATCGCAATCGCAAGCGCACCGGGCCGCGCACGCTGGCGATGTCCACCGCCCGGCCAGCCCGGGTCACGATGATGCGCCCGCGGGCCGCGAGCCGCTGCGCCACCCGGCGCACGGCGGGCAGCAGCGCCCGCCATCGCTGCGGCGCGACCAGCCGCGCGGCCTCCGAGGGGCAGATGCTGGCGCCGGCCGCGCGCTCCTGCAGCAAACCAAGGATGGCGCGGCGCAACTGCCCGGCCAGCCGGCGGCAGGCCTGCCCGCAGTACAGCCTGCGGGAACCGGCTGGCAGCGGCCCGGCACACAGCCTGCAGTGCCGCCCGCCGCCGGCCATGCCGGCCTCAGAGCAGGACTTCGCCCCGGGCCACTGCGATCGCTAGGGCGTCCTTGGGGTTCGGCGGCTTGGCTTCCGAGCGCAGCTCCAGCAATTCCTCGTTCTCCTTGCTGGCCTTCATCTCGGCGGCGAACTTGCCCGAGGCGTACTGCGGCGGCCAGAACTGCGCCTTGTGCCCGTAGTGGGCCGCGGCGGCCAGGACGAAGTGCGGCTCGTTCATGATCGGCCGGCCGAGGGCAACGATGTCGGTGCGGCCCGCGGCCACCAGGGTGTTGACCTGGTCCGGCGTGGTGATGTTGCCGGCGACGATGGTCGGGATCCCGATTTCGTTGCGGATCTGGTCGGCGAAGGGGGCCTGGAACATGCGCCCGTAGATCGGGTCCTCGTCCTTGGTGACCTGGCCGGTGGACACGTTGATGATGTCCACGCCGTGGTCCTTGAGCATGCGCGCCATGGCCAGCAGGTCGTCCTCGGTCAGGCCGTCCTCGACCCAGTCGGTGGCGGAGATACGCACCGACAGCGGCCGCTCGGCCGGCCAGGCCGCGCGCACGGCATCGACCACCTCCAGCGGGAACCGCATCCGGTTGTCGATGCTGCCGCCGTAATCGTCACTGCGCCGGTTCGTGTAGGGGCTGATGAAGCCCGACAGCAGATAGCCGTGCGCCAGGTGCAGTTCCAGCATGTCGAAGCCAGCGCTGGCGGCGTTGTTGGTGGCCGCGACGAACTGCGCCGTGACCCGCTGCATGTCCTCGCTGGTGGCCTCGCGCGGCACCTGGCTGTGCGGCAGGTAGGGGATGGCCGAGGGCGCGATGATCTCCCAGGCGCCCTGCGGCAGCGGCTGGTCCATGCCGCCGTCCCAGGGCACGCAGCTCGCGCCCTTGCGGCCGGCATGGCCGATCTGCGCGCAGATCTTCGCCTTGCTGTTGGCGTGCACGAAATCCACCGTGCGCTTCCAGGCTTCGGTCTGCGCCTCGCTCCAGATGCCAGCGCATCCGGGCGTGATGCGGGCCTCGGGGGCGATACAGATCATCTCGGTGTTGAGCATGCCCACGCCGCCCACGGCCCGCGAGGCGTAGTGCATGAAATGCCAGTCGGTGGGCATGCCGTCCTCGGCGCAGTACTGGCACATGGCCGACAACTGCACCCGGTTCTCCACCCGCATGCTGCCGATGCGGAAGGGCTGGAACATCGGCACGGCCGGCTTGCTCGTATCGATGTCGTCGAAGCCGGTGATCTTCTTCGTGTGCCCGGCGAACCAGCGATCCACCCGGGCGATGTAGTCCGGGTCCCGCAGGCGCAGGTTCTCGTAGGTGATGCGCTTGGAGCGCACCATCATGTTGAAGGTGAACTGCTCGGCATCCTGCTGGGCATAGCGGTCGATGTGCTCGAACCAGGACAGGCTGGTCACCGCGGTGCGTTGCAAGCGGTCGGCTTCGGGCTTGCGGATGGCCTGGTACTGCTCCAGCGCGGCCTGCACCTTGTTGCCGGTCTGCGCGAAGCAGCTGGCCAGGGTGATGGCGTCTTCCATGGCGAGCTTGGTACCCGAGCCGATGGAGAAATGGGCCGATCGCACCGCGTCGCCCATCAGCACGATGTTCTTGTAGTACAGGTTCTCGTTGCGAACCACCGGGAATGTGCGCCACACCGAGCGGTTGGTGATCAGCGGGTGGCCTTTCAGGTCCTCGGCGAACAGCTCCTCGAGATAGAGCCGGGTTTCCTCCTCGCTCGCCTTGTCCATGCCGGCGCTGCGCCAGGTGGCGTCGCTGGTTTCAACAATCCAGGTGTCCATCTCGTCGTTGTAGGCATAGGCATGCACGAACCACCAGCCATGCTCGTTCTTGCGGAAGATGAAGGTGAAGGCATTCAGCGGCAGCGTCGTGGCCAGCCAGCAGAACTTGTTCTGGCGCCAGTCCATGGAGGTCTGGAACTTGTCCTCGTACTTCTCGCGGATCATCGAGGTGATGCCGTCGCCGGCCAGCACCAGGTCGTACTTGTCCATCTCCAGCTGGTCGAGATCGGTGATGTCGGTCTCGAAGCGCAGATTGACGCCCAGTTCCTCGCAGCGATCGTGGAAGATGTTCAGCAGCCGCAGGCGGGCCATGCCGCAGAAGCCGTGGCCGCCGCTGGTGACTTTCTCGCCGTGGATGAAGGTGTCGATCTCGTCCCAGTAGGCAAAGCTCTCGACGATGCGCTTGTAGGTCGGCGCGTCGGCCTCCATGAAGTTCTTCAGGGTCTCGTCGGAGAACACCACGCCAAAGCCCCAGGTGGCATCCCGCGGGCCGCGTTCGATCACGGTGATGTCGTGCTCGGGGTTGAGCTTCTTCATCAGGATCGAGAAATACAGGGACGACGGGCCGCCGCCCAGGCAGACGATCTTCAGTCCGGACATCGCAGGCAATACCTCCTCGTTGGCGGGCCGCCGCTGTAACGGCCTCAGGGCTTCGTATGACAGGAGATTAGGACGCTAAACTTTACATGTAAAGTGACAGGACCGGAGCAGCTTGCAGCGGTGCTGAATCACTGGATTGGGAAGATACTGGCGCGAGCCGCGCCGCGATACCCGCCCTGATGCCGGTTATTTCCTGTTTTTCAGGAAGTTGACCAGCTTCAGGACGTCTTCTGCCTCGGTCCGGGCGAGGGGCCCGGAACTGTAACTGCTCTGTACCACCCGGCCATCGGGCCCGATCACGAACTCGCTGGGCTGGATGAACTGGCGGTTTTCGTCCCACCAGGCGCCGACGGCCTCGGCGAGCTTGCGGTCCACGCCCCAGGCAATGGGAAAGTTCAGCCCGGCAGCCACTTCCTGCGCCTGCGCCAGTGAATCGACACTGGCGGCGACCACCTGCACGCCTGCCGCGGCCAGGGCATCCCGCTGTTCGGCGAAGCCGGCCAACTGCCGGCGACAGAAGGGTCACCAGTGGCCGCGGTAGAACAGGATGACGCGATAGCCCTGCCCGAGGCCGTCGGGCAGGTCGAGGCGCTCACCGCTGGTGAGCGTGAGGCTCACCGCGGGGAACACGGCACCACTTGGCAGCTTGTCGGTCATCCGGTGAGGCCCGGGTGGCGAATGTCCCTGAAGGTTAGGCCGTGGCGGCGGGCGCTGCAAGCGCTCACTTCGGTGCGGGGCTGAAACCCGATCGCTTCGCCAGGGTCTGCGGCGACAGCGTGCCGCCGTGCTGGCGGCCGTTGATGATCCAGGTGGGGTAGTTGCGGATCCCGGCCTCCGCGCAGGCACTGGCCTGCGGCCCCTTGGGCCCGCCGGGCGAGCATTCCACGTAGGGCAGGCGGGCCGCCGAAGCGCCGAAGGCGTCCTTCTGATCCTGGCAGTGCGGGCACCAGTAGGCGCCGTAGAACTTCGCGCCGGACGCTTCCAGGTGGCTGGCCAGCCCACGCAGCCAGGGATCCTCGGGGCCGGCGGCCGGGTCGAAGGCGCCGGACCAGTGCAGGTGCAGCAGGCCGATCAGCACGAGGCCGACCGTGCTGCCGGACACCGCGGCGCTGGCCAGCGGCGGCGCACCGCGATCGGCCGGGCGCGCCAGGGCCAGCACGACCACCAGCGCGAGCATCAGGGCCGTGGACGCCAGGCACCATGGGCACAGCGCCTGGATGTCGAACACCGACAGCGCGGTGAAGTACAGGCTGAGGCCGGCGCCCATGGCCGCCAGCAGCCAGGCACGGAACCAGTAACGCGGCCGGTGCCGGGCAAGCGCGACAAAGCCCGCCACCCCGGCGTAGGTCAGCAGGCCCCAGAAGGCCAGCGGCAGGGCGAACAGCACCGAGTAGCGGCTGTCCTGGACGAGGTCGCAACCCGCGCCCGCCTCACACCAGGCCGGCCGCTCGCCGAACCAGTGCACGGCGCTGAGATAGGCGGTCAGCAGTATCCCGGCCAGGGCCAGCAAGAGGGCCAGGTTCAGCTGCGGCGAGCCTGGCTGGCGCGAGGGGGCCGATTGCCTGTGCTTGGCATGGCTGGCCTTTTCCGGTCTGTTCTTTGCCATTGGCAGCCTGTTCTCCCGCCCTGTCAGTGGTCGCCGGCAGCTGTCGTGTCGGCGACGACACGGTACAGGGTCTGGCCGCTGTCGTGATACTTGCGTTCGAAGGCCGTGATGGTCATCGCCGGCCGGTACGGCTCGACCTGCGCCGGTCGCTGCGCTGTGACGCCGGCGTTCAGCACGGCGGCGAACTCCTGCGCGTAGACCGGCCAGTTGGTGCGCAGTTCCAGCCGCCCGCCCATGGCCAGCACTTCGCCGAAGGCCGGGTGTGCGTGCCAGCGCCGCCGCAGGTGGCGCGGCTTGGGCCAGGGCGTGGGATACAGGAAAAACTGCGCATCGGCCCGCCAGCCGGCCCGGCGGGCCAGTTGCCAGAAGCCCACGCAATCGGTGCGCAGGAACACGGCATTGCCGTGCCGTGCCCAGCCGGTATTGTCCGGGTCGACAGCCGCCAGGCGCCGCGGTGAGCGTTCGACACCCACCACCAGCGCCGCCGGTCGTGCCCGCGCCAGCCAGCGCGTGGACTCGCCGTTGCCGCAGGCGTGGTCGAGAATGAGTCCGTCGAAGCCGGCGCGGGCCGCGTCGGCCCGCGCGAACAGCGCCTCGCCGGCCGGATCGGGCGGGCAGCGATACCGGCCCGGTGCCGGCAGGTCGAGGCGGGCGAGCGCCGGATGGCAGCCGTGCTGGGGGCTTTCGACTGTTCGGCTGTTGCCGTGCACGTCAGGCGGGCCTGGCGTTCAGGCCGGCTCGGGGAAGACCACGCTGGCGGCCTCGAATACCGGCCCGTCCACGCACACGCGCTTCATGGCCGGGCCGGCCTCGGTTTCCACCCGCACGGTGCAGCCGGCGCAGCCGCCCACCCCGCAGGCCATGTTCTGCTCGAGCG
>CAYGQN010000147.1:0-9607 GCA_964351795.1 uncultured Gammaproteobacteria bacterium | reverse complement strand
ATGTAAAGGATCAGAAGCCGGGAAATATCGCCCCGGCCGCCTCCTGAACCGGAGGCCGACGACTACGAAAACATCCGGGCGGGAAGACCCGGGACAAAGGCTTCCGACCCACAGACGGGAAGCCGCCAACTGTGCTTTGTGGAAGAAGGAGAAACCCTGTGAACAAAAAGACATTACGCCAGCTCGTTACCGGCCTCGGCGCCGCCCTCGTCATTGCTCCGCTGGCCGCCAGCGCCGGCGAGACGGTCACTTACGTCGATGTCGACTACAGCGGCAAGCCGCCCTTCAAGCGGGTCGTGAAGACCTTCGAGCGTGGCGAGGCGGTGGATTTCGCCCAGTTCGAGGAAGACGCCTCCGTGCGCTACGGGCGGCCGGGTGATGCACGGCCCGGCAAGGCCGGCAAGCCACCGTTCCATGACGTCCGGCCCGACAGCGATGAAGTGGCGGAATTTGCACGCTTCGAACAGTTGCCCGGTGACGAGCGTTCCATGAAAGGTACCCGGCCCCCGTTCAACCGCCACTAGGCCGAAAGGGACAGGTCCGGTTTGCACCGGCGTGCGCGCTGCCTGCCCCCATCCGGCGGCACGTGGCGCACCTCTGACATGATGCGGGCGCTGCAAGCGGTCGCGCTGTACAACCGGATTGGCCTGCCCCTTCAGTACGCCGCTGGCCCGGGCCCGAACGGCCGGGCCAGCGGCTCTCCCACGAACAAGCCCTGCCCCGGCATCAGCACACTCTTCCAGTACGCCTCGATAAGCGGCTCGCCGGCCAGGTAGCGGCCGATGACAACAGCCGGGTGCGGAAACTTCTGCGGGAAATTGCAGGGCTCCACCACGGTCCCGTAGCTGCCGCTTGCCCCCGCCTTGATCCACGCCATCACGGTCATCTGCCGATCGCTGTCCAGCCGCCCGCCGAACGAGGTGAGATGATCGGCAATGGCGCCGGGTACAAAGTCGTTGTCCTCCAGGTGTTCAACGCGCTTGGCGCCGGTGAAATAGAACAGGATGTCATCGCGATCCTTCAGGGCATCGCGCTTCACGTGCGCGATCGGCAACTGCTCGCGGTAGCGCGAGACGATGTCGGGGAAGAACATGGCCCGCACGCTGCGGGCACGATCGGCGGTTTCCACCAGCCAGGCGCTGCCGTCCGGCCGCGTGCCGTCGGCGGCCACACCGCGGTCGATGAGTGCCCGGGTGGCAGCCAGGTCCGGCCCCTGCACCATCATCGCCGGGGTGATGGCCAGGGTTGCGGCCGGGTCGCGCAGTGCGCTGTTGAACCAGGGCGAGTGCCGCGTCCGCGCGCAGCCCCGTGCACACCAGGCCTCGTCGAAACCGAAGGCGAGCGCGCTGGTGATGGACATGCAGTCCACCCGGTAGGGCTTGCGCCACATCACCGCCCAGGCACGGATCCCCGCCGGCGCCTGCCGGGTGATGCGCGCCCGCAACGCCGTGAATGCCTCGGCCTTCAGAACGCTTTTCCCGACCGGCAGTTTCACCCGCACCAGGTTGGCCGCCGGGATCCCGCGCGCTTCGAGGTAGTACTGCCCGGCGCGAACGCTTTCCGGGTCATTGCTGTTCACCAGCACACCCAGGGTCCGGGCGTTGATCGGCGCATCCTCGGCCGCGCCCGTCAGCCACACCGCCAGCAGGGCCAGCGCGAAGCAACTGCGGGCGGGCAGCGCAAGACGCCGGCATGCATCGGCCAACCATGTCGTGATGCCATCCATGAGGGGGATTCTATCGGTCGCGTGAGTGTTTTTCTGTACCACCGTCCGTCCGGGTGAGCACGCAACACAGGCGGGGTAGACTGACACGATGACCGAAACCCGCCGTTTCAGTGTGCTGTTCGTGTGCATGGGCAACATCTGCCGCTCGCCGACCGGCGAGGGCGTGTTCCGGCACTTTGCCGACGCCGCCGGCCTGGGGCCGTCGCTGCACATCGACTCTGCCGGCACCATCGCCTATCACAGCGGCGAGCCGGCCGATGCCCGCATGCAGGCCGCCGCCCGGCGCCGGGGCTACCGCCTCGATTCCATTGCCAGGCAGGTCGTGCCTGCCGATATCGATCGCTTCGACCTCATCCTCGCCATGGACGCGGACAACCTGCGCGGCCTGGAACAGCTGGCCGGCGGCCAGCGTCCGCACCTGCTCAAATTCGGCCACTTCGTCCCGGGCGCCCGGGCACCGGCCCTGACGCCGGATGTCCCGGACCCCTACTACGGCGGGCCCGAGGGCTTCAACAGCGTCATCGACCTCATCGAGTCCGGCTGTCCGCGGCTGGTGGATTACTGTCGCGCCCGGATCCGCGAGCGGGAATGATCGACACCGCGCCCATCGCGGCCATGATCAGCGCGAATACCGGCCAGGCCGCGGTCAGCGTCGGGCAGCGGCAACTGGCCGGCGGCGATACCTGCAGTGCCTTCCAGCTCAGTCTCGAAGACGGGCGCTGCTATTTCGTCAAGCAGGCCCGCCCCGGCACCGGCGTGGCCGGCATGTTCCAGGCCGAGGCGCGGGTGCTCGAACGCATGCAGGCAGCGGATGCCATCGACGTACCCACACCGGTCGCCTGCAGCGACAACGCCCTGGTGCTGAGCTGGTTCGACACCGGCCGGCCGGGGGCGGACTGGGCGGCGGATCTCGGCGAGCGGCTGGCGCTGTTGCACCAGCGCAGCCGCAGCGAACGCCATGGTTTCGAGCTGGACACCTACTGCGGGCTCACGCGGCAGGACAACACCTGGACGCAGGACTGGGTCGCGTTCTGGCGGGACCGGCGGCTGGGCCCGCAGCTGCAGCGCTTCGCGGCGCGAGCCCCGCGGGACCCCTTGCTGCGCGCCGGCGAACGACTGCTCGCGCGCCTGGATGCGCACATCGGCGAACCGGACGAGCCGGCCGTCCTGCTGCATGGTGACTTGTGGTCCGGCAATGCCGCGGCCGATGCCCGCGGCAGGCCGATCATTTTCGACCCGGCCGGCTACTACGGCCGGCGCGAGGCCGAGTTCGGCATGACGCGCCTGTTCGGTGGCTTCGGGCCCCGCTTCGAGGCCGCCTACCAGGCCGTGTGGCCGCTGGCACCGGGCAGCGATACGCGCATTGCCGTGTACCGCCTGTACCACGAACTCAATCATCTGAACCTGTTCGGCGGCGCCTACTACGAACGCTGCCGCGCGAGCCTGGCGGCGCTGGCCTGAGCCTGCCTGCTCAGCCGGCCAGCGCCTGGCCGGTGGTGTTCCCGGCGCGCTCGGCCTCGGGCAGGAAGCCACCGGCCTGCATGGCCCACATGCGGGCATAGTGCCCGCCGGCCGCCAGCAGCGATGCATGGCTGCCGTCCTCGACGATGCGCCCCTCGTGGAAAACGATGATGCGATCCAGGCTGGCCAGGGTCGACAAGCGGTGCGCGATCACCAGCACCGTCTTGCCTTGCATCAGGTCCGCCAGGCTGTCCTGGATATGGCGCTCGGTGACCGAGTCGAGCGCGCTCGTGGCCTCGTCCAGCAGCAGGATCCGCGCCTCTTTCAGAATCGCGCGCGCCAGGGCGATGCGCTGGCGCTGGCCGCCGGAGAGCTTCACCCCCCGCTCACCGACCAGGGATTCGTAGCCCTCGGCACTCTCCATGATGAACTCGTGCGCATGGGCCCGCCTGGCCGCCTCGACGACCTCCTCGTCGCTGGCGTCCAGCCGGCCGTAACGGATGTTCTCCATGAGGCTGCGATGGAACAGCATCGGGTCCTGGGGAATCATGGCAATGGCCCCGCGCAGGCTCTCCTGCGACACGGTCTGCACGTCCTGGCCGTCGATGAGAATGCGCCCGGATTGCGGCTCGAACAGGCGCAGCGCCAGGTTCAGCAGGGTGCTCTTGCCACTGCCGGAAAAGCCCACCAGCCCGACCTTCTGCCCCGGCTCGATACGGATATCCAGGTGCTCGAACACCGGCCGGCCCTCGCTGTAGGCGAAACAGATGTCGCGGAATTCGATGCGCCCCTCGCTGACGTTCAGCACGCCGGCGGCATCCTCGTCGGTGACATCGTGCGGACGCACGATCATCGATACCCCGTCATGGATATTGCCCACGTACTCGAAGAAATCCAGGAAGCGCCGGCTCAGGCCCCGGGCCTGCTCGATGAGCAGCAGCGACAGGCTGGCCGACATCGCGAACTCGCCCACACTCATGCCACCGCTGCTCCAGATCTGCAGGGCATAACCGATGATCCCGAGGGTGAGCGTCATCGCGGCCAGGAACTGGAACCAGCGAATGGCCTCCATGAACCAGAAGGTCTTGCGGGCGCGCTTGACTTCCAGGTTCAGGAAACCCTCCAGGTAGGCCCGCTCGTAGTCCCGCCGCGCGAACAGCTTGGCGTTCATGATGTTGGTTACCGAGTCCACGATCTTGCCGCTCACCAGGCTGCGCGCGGCGGCGTAGTCCCGTGCGTAGCGCCGGCAGCGCCTGGCCAGCAGGAACGACACCAGCACGTAGGCGGCCGTCCAGGCGCCGAGCACGGCCCCGAGCTGGACGTTCACACCGGACAGCAATACCAGCGACACGCCGAAGGAGATGGTCAGCGGCCAGAAGTCGAACAGCGTCGTCCACAGCGTATGCGCCACCGCCATGGACACCTCGGAGATGCGGTTTGCCAGCGAGCCGGCAAAATTGCTGAGGAAATAGCGCTGGGAGTGCAGTTGCAGAAACGCGAACAGCTCGCGCCGCACGCGACGGCGCAGCGACGGCCCGAACATCACCAGGATGGCGCCGCTGGCGCGGGAACTGAGCACCACGCCAAGGTTGAGCAAGCCGAACAGCCACAGCGCCGGTTCCACCTGCGCCCAGACGTCGGTACCGGCCGACTGGGCCTGGTCGACCGCATCCATGATGCGCTTGATGGCATAGGGCAGCATGATTGAGCAGGCCGCCTGGCCCGCCTCCAGCAGGATCATCGCGGCCACCGCCGGGCGGTAGAAGGCGAGGTAGCGCAGGCAGAATGCCAGCGGTGTCGTCGGCAGCGCGGGCGCTGCCGCGTCGTGGTCCGGAATGCTGTCGGTAGTGCTGGTGAGCACGGGGGTTACCTGCGGGCGGGGCGACAAAACAACGTCATTATACGCGCCGCCGACGTGCGGCCGGCGTGAAGGCCGGCGCGCAGCGCAACGGCACGCGGGGTTCGCGGCGGCGTCGCGCCGAGCGCTCGCCGGGCGTCGGGATCGGCTACCCTGCCCGGGCCCGGCCGGCGCAGACACAGCCCCGGCGTGCCCGTGCCACAGCCGCGGCCAATCCGGCGACGATGCCGGCAACGTTCAATCGGGAGGTCATGCAGTGAGCAAACGCATTCGAGTCATTTACCCGGTGTGGGTCCCTGAGGAAGCCCTGGCGGAGGACGTTGCCGTCCAGATCCCGCCCGAGCACATCAAGCCGGGCATAGAGGTGGAGTTCTGCTGCACGCGCGCCGGCGCCACCACCATGGACAGCTACTACGAGATTGCCATGGCCGAGGCCTTCGTACTGGAGGCGGGCCTGCGGGCGGCAGCCGAGGGTGTGGATGCCATCTGCATCAACACCACCAGCGACTCGGCCGTGCTGGCGCTGCGTTCGCGGCTGAGCATCCCGGTGATCGGCCCGGGCTCCGCCTCGTTCCTGCTGGCCTGCATGCTGGGCCACAAGTTCTCCGTGGTGACGATGTGGGATCGCTGGAAGATCCTGTACAAGCGCACCTTCGACGAGCAGGGCCTCTGGCATCGCGTGGCTTCGATACGCAGCGCCGGCATCGGCCCGGACCCGCAGAAACTGCTGGCCGGACGCGAGGGCGATGTCTTCCCGCGCATTGCCGAGGAATGCGAGAAGGCCATCGAGGAGGACGGCGCCCAGGTGATCGTCATCGGCTCGACAACCATGCACCGCGCGCACGCTTACCTGGCCGAGCGCCTGCCGGTGCCGGTAATCAACCCCGGCCTGGTGGCGCACAAGATGGCGGAGATGCTGCTGGAGCTGGACCTCAGCCACAGCAAGCTGTGTTATGCCGACACCCTGGTGCCGAACGACGCCCTGCTGTTCAGCACCCTGGGTACCGCCACGCCCTGAGCAAAGCCGGCGCAACAAGGCGGGCCGCCGGGGCAACAGCCGCGGATGACGGCTTCGGGATCACAGGCAGGAGCCCGGGCCGGCGCGGCAGTCGGACCGGGCCCTCGGTGGACGGGCGCCCGCTTGGCAGCATGCATGCCCGTGAGGATGCTCCGTCGGCAGTGCAGCGGTGCCGGCAGCGCCGCCGCGAGCGCGCCGCCGTTGCCTGGCAGGGCGTAGCCGGGCGCAGTCTGCCCGCGCCCCCCTTGGGAGCCGGGAGGCGTTATTCCTGGATGGTGGCCAGCCAGGCCATGATTGCCAGGATCCGGCCCCGAGCCACGCTGGCGCTGTTGGCCTCGTCCGTTCCCGGCGACTGGCCGAGCGCCTGCCCCCACACCGGCATGGTCCGGCCGTGGGCCGGCAGCAGTTCCGAGCCGCTGATGATGTCGTACAGGCCCCAGAACGGGAAATTGCCGTCGTTGCGGGCGGCGATTTGCGTCAGGTCGGGCGTGCGGCGGGTTTCGAGCATGGTGTCGGCGGTGCCGCCACGGGCGTCGGCGCCATGACAGTCGGCGCAGTAGCGCTGGAACAGGGTATTGCCCGTGTTGACGATGGCTTTATCGTCGCGCGGAACATCACCGGCCACGGACGGCAGGGGTGCAGCCAGTGCGGCCACCAGGACGGGCAGGTATCGTGCGGCGTTGCGCTTCATGCCGGAAACACTCCATGATTTGGACAATGTTCGCAGTCAAGCCCATCGGCCACCTGGCGCCAATGACCCTGATCAGCATCGTGTGTTGTGAGTCTGCCGGCGCCCCCGGGGCATTGCAACTGACCGGCAGCCGCCCGTGAACATCTGGGTGGATGCAGACGCCTGCCCCGGGCCGATGAAGGAAATCCTGTTCCGGGTTGCCCAGCGTCGCCAGTTGCCCCTGACCCTGGTGGCCAACCACCCGATGCGGGTGCCGCCCTCGCCGTTCATCCGCAGCCTCCAGGTTGCATCGGGTTTCGACGTGGCAGACAACGAGATCGTGCGCCAGCTGACCCCCGGGGACCTGGTAATCACGGCCGACATCCCGCTGGCGGCGGAGGTCATCGAGCACGGCGGCCATGCCCTGAACCCGCGCGGCGAGCTCTACACCCCCGAAACCATCCGCGAACGGCTGAACATGCGCGACTTCATGGACACCATGCGCGCCAGCGGGATCCGCACCGGCGGGCCGGCAGCGCTCGGCCAGCGTGAACGCCAGGCCTTCGCGAACAGCCTCGACAGTCTGCTCACCCGGTTGACCCGGGGTGGATGATGCCGGCGCCCACCGAGGCGGCCGGCTGGCGGTGGGGCTGGCCTGCCTGGTGGTCGGCGCGGTGCTCGTTCCGGTTGCCCTGACCGCACCGGAGACTCGCCCGGAAGTGCCGGCCTGGGTCCGCCTGTGCGGGGCGAGCGTGTTTCTCAGTGCCGGCGGCCTGCTGCTGGTGCCGGGCCGCGGATGGCTGGCCCACGGCTGCGCGGCCGGCCTGTACCTGGCCATCGCGGCAGTATTCTGGTGGGTGGCGCTGTTCGCGCCAGCCGAGATGTTCGACGGTCGCGATGCCCTCCTTGGCCGGGCTGCCGACATCCGCCGGGCCCGCCTGCTGTTCGGCGCCATCGCCCTGTTCGCCAGCATCGTTCCACTCGTCGCGCTGCTTGGCGTGCTGCGCGGCAACAACAGGAGCCTGCCCTGAAGCGGCGCACAGTGTGACGAAACTGGCATTTCGTGACTGATTCAAGACAATTTTATAAAAATATCAGCGGTTTCCGGCAACAATTTCTGGGTTTGCAGCGCGATTTCACGTATTCTTCACGGCAAGAATCGTCGAGGGATCGACGGTACGGCGCGACGGCGGGCAGTCCTCGGGGATGACGCCGATCGCCCGACCCTTCCCGGGGTGCTCGCCCGCAGGAGCTCCCGGCCACGTACCGGACCGCTACGCAGGAGATCCGGCCATGATCCACTCGCTGGTCTACGTGAGCACCGCCAAGGTGCCCTTCACCAATCTCGAACTCGTCCGCCTCGCCGACGCCGCCTACTTCAAGAACCAGCGCCTGGGCGTCACGGGTTACCTGTGCAGCCGCCGGGGCCGCTTCATGCAGTACATTGAAGGCCCGCGCGAACCGGTTGATGCCCTGATGAACGCCATCAAGACGGACCCGCGCCATGACGTGGAAGACGTCCTGGTGTTCGACCCGATCGCCGAGCGGACCTTCCCGGGCTGGTCGCTGCGCAAGCTCGACAATGCGCAGATCGTCAAAATCGAAGACCTGCTCGATTCGCTGGTCGCGCAGATGACCGCGTCAACGCGTTCGCAGCCCGACATCCGCAAGCTCACGCTGCTCATGGCACGGCAGATGATCGAGGCACTGGCCGAGCAGCACCAGGCGCTGGAAACACCCTCCTGACGCACGGCAAAGTCACGCGCCGATGGTATGCTGCCGGGCACGAATGACAGCACCGGCAAAGGACATCCCGATGAGAGCACTGATCCCGGCGATACTCGGCACCGTCGCCATCACCCTGGGTGGCTGCGACCAGGCCAGCCAGACCCCGACCACCGCCGGCGAGCCCGCCCCGGCAGCAGCAGCACCGACCCTGACCGACAACACCGCGCAGGTCAGCTATGTCATCGGCTACGACGCGGCGCAGCAGATGCTGCAGCAGGGCGTGGCGATCGACACCGATGCCTACATCGCCGGCATGCAGGACAGTATCGCCGGGCGTGATCCACAGCTGGACCAGGCGACCGCCGAGGCCGCGATGACTTCGCTGCAGGAGCGCCTGCAGACGCAGGCGCGCGAACGCCAGGCCGCCGCCGGCAGCGAGAACAAGCGCATCTCCAGTGAATTCCTCGAGAACAATGCCAACGCCGAAGGCGTGGTGGTCACCGACTCCGGCCTGCAGTACAAGGTGCTCACCGAGGGCAGCGGACCGATGCCCGGGCCCGACAGCACCGTGCGGGTGCACTACGAGGGCCGGCTGGTGAACGGGCGCGTGTTCGACAGCTCGATCGAGCGTGGCGAACCTGCCTCCTTCGGTGTGGCGCAGGTCATCCCGGGCTGGACCGAGGCCCTGCAACTGATGCCGGAGGGTTCGAAATGGACCCTGTACATCCCCCCGGAGCTTGCCTACGGCGAGGATGCGCCGCCGGTCATCGGCCCCAACCAGGCACTCGTGTTCGACGTCGAACTCCTGGACGCCAACGTCGAGTAAGCAGCGGGTTGCCAGCCGCCGCGCTTGCTCAGGCGGCGGTCAATGGCAGCCCCACGTAGTTCTCGGCAATGCCGCGCCGGCCGGCCGGTGAACCGGTTGCATACTCCAGCTCGGCGCGCTGGATGCGCCGGTCGAAGGCATCCTCGCCGAAGCGGTGCGTGTTGCTGGTGAACCACCAGGAAAACCGCTCCGCCTGCCAGACCCGCTGCAGACAACTTGCCGAATACGCTTCCAGCGGGCCGGCATCGGCGTGCGCATACCAGGCCTGCAGCGCCCGGGACAGCACCCCGACATCGGCCGCGGCCAGGTTGAGGCCCTTG